>DHQK01000166.1:0-3523 GCA_002411085.1 Marinilabilia sp. UBA5340
TTTTACACTACTGAGGAGTATCGTTCCGATTGGGAAAGCTGGCTTCAGGAAACATTCTTTCCCTTTGTGTCGGAACAGGTGCCTGGGAGTAGTAAAGAAATCTTTGAAGTGGAGTCGGATGTAAATCAGGAAATGTTGGTTTTTTCTGTTCAGATACGTTGCTCCACTCCTGCTGAATTAAAGAAACTGCAACAGGAATCAGTTCCTGTGTTTGGTAAATTCAGGGCCCGGTTCGGGGAAAGTGTGACCAATTTCAATTCGGTATTAATTAAGATAGATTAGGAGCCCTTTATGGCCAGAGTACCTGCTGAGAAAATCATCCTTGGGATCGACCCTGGCACGACCGTTATGGGGTATGGGATTATTGAGGTTACAGGAAAAAAACCGAAGCTTGTGGCTATGGGTGCTGTGGAATTGGCCAAGTACAAGGATCATTATTTGAAACTCCAAAAAATATTTGAGCGGGTGGTAAGTTTGATTGATTCGTACCATCCTGATGAGCTTGCCATTGAAGCTCCTTTTTATGGCAAAAATGTGCAGTCGATGCTCAAGTTGGGGCGTGCCCAGGGAGTGGCTATGGCTGCTGCACTTTCCCGCTCAATGCCCATCTTTGAATATGCTCCTCTTCGGATTAAACAAGCCATCACCGGTCGTGGTAATGCCTCCAAAGAACAGGTGGCCATGTTTCTGCAGCAGTATCTTAAGTTGGAGGAGATGCCCAAATACCTGGATGCTACAGATGGACTGGCTGCCGCGGTTTGTCATTTTTTCCAGAAACAAAATCTCGTGAGTAGTGGCGGAGCTAAGAGTTGGAAAGAATTCATCCGCCAAAATCCCGGACGGGTGAAATAGAAAGAAGATTTCCCCTTATTATAAGTGATTCAATTCCTTCCCTGGGATGGGTTAGGGGAGGCCTAAGGTCCAATAAAAAAGCCGTCCCCGAAGTTTTGAAACTTCGGGGACGGCTTTTTAGAAGTATGTTGTTTTACTTCCTAAAAACCTGACCGGATTTTTTCAGCAATAGCTTCCATCTCTTCTTTGGGTAATTGCAATTTGGGTTTAGAGAAACTGATGTCGCTCTCGGCATTCAGTGGTACCAGATGAATATGGGCGTGTGGCACCTCCAGACCTAATACTGCTACGCCTATTCTTTTGCAGGGAACAGCTTTCTCTATAGCCAGCGCTACCTTTTTGGAAAAAACCATCATATCTGCCAGTAGTTGATCGTCCAGATCAAACAGATAATCTGTTTCCTGTCTGGGAATGACCAGTGTATGTCCTTTGGCCAGCGGATTGATGTCCAAAAAAGCATAGAACCGGTCGTCCTCTGCAATTTTATAGCTGGGAATTTCTCCTGCTGCAATTTTGGAAAAAATGGTTGCCATAGTTCAATGAAATTTTAAGCCTGATTAATTCATGAATTATTGTGATGAGATGGTCAAACAGCAAGAAATGTGGACAACCGCAGATGAAATTGATGAGGGAAATAGTGAACTATTTTCAAATCAATTTTATCGAGGACGTTCATTTTTCGCAGGTGATTGATCATCGTAATAAATTATTTATGAATTATTCAGGTAAGATAAATGCTTACTTTGTTTTGGTGAAATTACAAAGAAATATCAATGATTTCAAAAGGCATTACACCTGATGGTACTTTGATCTCCACTTTGTCGCCCACTTTTTTCCCCATCAACCCCTGTGCAATAGGAGTGGAAACAGAAATCTTTCCGGCTTTCAGGTCGGCTTCCGATTCTGAAACCAGGGTGTAGGTCATTACTGCATTGTTTTTGAGGTTCTTGATTTTCACCTTGTTCATCATCTGAACTTTTGAGGTGTCAATCTTTGACTCATCGATAATGCGACTGTTGGCGATGGTTTCTTTTAGTTTGGCGATGCGCATTTCCAGCAGCCCCTGCGCCTCTTTGGCTGCATCGTACTCGGCATTTTCGGAGAGGTCTCCTTTATCGCGGGCCTCAGCAATTTGTTTCGAGATGTTAGGTCGTTCAATCGATTCCAGCTGAACCAACTCTTCACGAAGCTTCTTTAACCCACTCTGGGTTATGTAACTTACATTAGACATTGTTTTATCCTCCTAATTATTTGTTATTTATGTTCATTCGATTTTAGATAAATGCACTTTTTTTATTTTTTCAGAATTATCTAATTGCTATCATCTAAAATCTATTTACTAATTTATTGTTGTATGCTTTCAGATAATCAATTTTGTCAGATTACCTAATTACTATTATCAAAAATCTACTGACTATTTTATTGTGGGTATATAAAAAGAAAAGAATCCCTGAGACTTTGCTACAGTCCGGGACTCTTTGCTACAAATTTAGCAAATGTTCCTGGGATAAAAAAATCAGGATTGGACAGTAGCTTTTTAGAAGTTCCTAGTAATCGGGTCTTTTAAGAATCTCGGAGTAGATGACCGCTTCTCTCAGATTAAACCAGTCGTTCCCACTTCCTCCTCTCTCATCTTCCCGGTTTAGTCCTTCCTGCTCTTCCGATTTTAGTTTTTCCTGACGCCCCGGGGCTCTGTTCTTTCTTTGTCGACGAGCATCACCGGGAGAAGTATTGGCGGTGAATACGTAATCCTCTTTGACAAAAGGAGCGTCTTTCAGGTTTTTAGAGCCTTTGTCAGTCATGGCCGGTTCTGGTTGCCCGTTTTTTTGAGGACTTTCATGAGGCTGTGTGTCTTCGTCTTCAAAGATCTCTCTGAAAGGTCGAAACACTTCATCAAAAGGATTTTCTGATTCGCGATCTTCAGGCGCAGGCATTTCGTGTTCTTTCGGCTTTTTCTTTTTTAAAGCCGAAAAAATGAAAATGACTATCATCACTATGATGTATATTATTTCGCCAAAGCCATCCATTCGATGAATTCTTTTTGTTTGCAATTAAAGTCCTAAATTAGCCCCAACTTTTGATATTACCAAAGAAAGTAGTTGAATTTTAATAAGTGCAGGGTGATTTTTATGATGAATAATAAACTGATAGAATCTTTTGGTGTTCTTCGGCTGCTGCTGATCATGTTCATTGTGAGCATAACACTATCTTCGTGCAGTGATGCGGTGCGCGATGATTTTCCCCAACGTAATTTTGTGGGGTATTTTGATCTTCGTTTTTCGGAATATGCTCAAAATGTATTTACGGCAAGACGGGATATGGATGGGAACCTTGTGGGCGTGAATGGCATTGTTGTTTATAATCAGGGTGGTACCTATTATGCATTTGATTTGATGTGTCCGCATGAAAAAAGTACAGGATGCAGCCTTACAGTAGATATGGAGAATAATCCATCAATTGCCGTTTGTGAGTGTTGTGGTTCTCAGTTTCTGCTGGCTTCTCCTTATGGAGAAGTTCTTGACGGGCCAGCCAGTCAAGGGTTGCATGTTTATGATACCGGAGTAAGTGCCCAAAATGTTTTGGTCGTTTCGTCAGGGTATTAACAATAGTCCGTAAAAAAACTTTTAACGCAGAGACGCAATGAAGCAAAGATCTTTTTATGAATAATTTG
>DHQK01000166.1:3768-20319 GCA_002411085.1 Marinilabilia sp. UBA5340
AAAACCTGAATATATTTGCGGTTGCATATCTAAACAATTTAAAAATACGGGCGATATCACTACCGCCCGTATATATAACTTTCAAAAGATTTTGATTCTAATACCTGTAATGTTCTGGTTTAAACGGACCTTCTGGTGAAACACCAATATAGGCGGCCTGTTCGGGAGTAAGTTCTGTAAGTTTTACTCCCAGCTTACCCAGGTGCAAGCGGGCTACTTCCTCATCCAGTTTCTTGGAAAGTGTGTAAACGCCAATCTCAAAGTCGTTTTGCCACAAATCCAGCTGTGCCAGAGTCTGGTTGGTGAAGGAATTACTCATGACAAAACTGGGATGCCCGGTGGCATTTCCAAGGTTCACAAGGCGACCTCGGGAGAGCAGCACAATGCTGTGCCCGTCGCTAAAAGTAAACTGGTCAACCTGTGGCTTGATGTTGATTTCTTCAATGCCGGGAAGTTTTTCCAGTTTTTCCACCTGGATTTCGTTGTCAAAGTGACCAATATTACAAACAATGGCCATGTCTTTCATTTGACCCATGTGTTCCACTGTGATGACATCCCGGTTTCCGGTGGCAGTTACAATGATGTCTGCTTCTTTTACGGCATCTTCTACTGTGGTTACTTCGTATCCCTCCATGGCAGCCTGTAAAGCACAAATAGGATCGATCTCCGTCACTAGAACGCGGGCACCAAAACCTCGCATGCTCTGAGCGCAACCTTTGCCTACATCTCCAAATCCGCATACTAAAACGGTTTTCCCGGCTACCATTACATCTGTGGCCCGTTTGATTCCATCCGCCAGGCTTTCGCGGCACCCGTAAAGATTGTCAAATTTGGACTTTGTTACCGAGTCATTTACATTGATGGCAGGGAACAGCAATTCCTTGCGTTCCAGCATCTGATAAAGGCGGTGAACTCCGGTGGTAGTTTCTTCACTAACTCCTTTGAGGCCTTGAGCTACTTTTTGCCAGCGATCGCTTTTATTGGTGTGCAGGCGCTTGAGAAGAGCCATTAATTCTCTGAAATCCTCTCCCTCGTCACTGTAATCTTTTTCCAGGATAGAAGGGTTTTTCTCGGCTTCCACGCCTTTGTGTATCATCATGGTGGCATCGCCCCCGTCGTCCACAATCAAATCGGGACCTTGCCCATCTCCAAAATTTAATGCCTGCTCGGTACACCACCAATACTCTTCGAGGGTTTCGCCTTTCCATGCAAATACAGGCACCCCTGATTTGGCAATTGCAGCTGCTGCATGATCTTGAGTGGAATAGATGTTACAACTGGCCCAGCGGACATCTGCGCCAAGTGCGGTCAGCGTTTCAATCAGCACTGCTGTTTGTACGGTCATGTGCAGAGACCCCATGATTTTTGCTCCACGCAGCGGCGCTTCTTCTGCATGTTTCTCACGTAATGCCATTAAGCCTGGCATTTCTTTTTCTGCAATCTCAATTTCTTTCCGGCCAAAATCGGCCAATGATATGTCTTTTACTTTGTAATCCATATATTATTTATGTATGTTGTTGCGGTAATTGTTTTGTTTAAGGGCACTAACGTGCCAATAAATCAGAGTACAAAGGTACAAAATAGAAATGACACCTAATAAATTTCTGTATAGACTTAACTCCTATGGCTGAGGGGTGATGACTCCTTCTTCGCGGAGCACCTTTTTTATTTCTGTTTCATCCTGAAGTAATCTTTCCTTCAGTGCCTCCAGGCCGGGGAATTTAATTTCTGGGCGGATGCGTTTGACGAATTCGACCCGAATCTCTTCGGCATATACTTCTTTTTGAAAATCAAAAATATGGACTTCCAGCGATCTGGGACTATTTTCTTCATCTACCGTCGGGCGGCTTCCGACATTTAGCATTCCACCGTAGTTTTTCCCCAGCAGATGCACTTTACAGGCGTATACCCCATCGTGCGGAATCAGTTTCAACGGATCGTCCATTTCAATATTGGCTGTTGGATATCCCAATTTTCGGCCCAGTTTTTTCCCTCCTACAATCCTGCCTTTGAGAGAATAATATCGTCCCAGTAAACGGGAAGCTTCCCAAACATCTCCATCTTTTATAAACTGCCGGATGGCAGTCGAACTAGGCTTCATGCCATCTGAAATTACAGGACCAAAAAATTCCACTTCAAATCCGGAATGTTGTGCGATATGGCGAAGTTCTTCCTGAGATATTCCTCCATGTCCAAAACGGTGGTTGTAACCGGCAACCAGATGTTTTACCCCGATTTTCTGAACCAGGTATTCCCGGATGAAGTCTCTGGCTGGGAGACTGGCAAATTCTTTTGTGAAAGGCAAAATAATGATGTGGTCAATTCCTGCCTCGCTCAGAAGCCTTGTTTTCTCATGGAGGGTGGTCAGCAATCGTAGTTTGTCTGAATCGTGCCCCAAAACCACTCTTGGATGAGGCCAGAAGGTAAGTACGACAGATTCGCCACCTGTTTCTCTGGCTTTTTGGGTGACGGCTGATAAAAGTGCCCGATGCCCTTTGTGGACTCCGTCAAACATTCCCATCGTTAGGACGGGGCGGGTGGCCTGAAACCCTTCTATATCTGATTTTACTTTAACCATTGTATGTTTTTAGGCGTGCTGCAAAGTTACATAAGTTTATCTGGTCTGACCAAAATTCCGGAAATTACAAATTAATCGGGGAGGATAAGCTAAAGAGTTTTATTTTTGCTTAAAACTCTTTATATTTATTTTCTGAAAATGATTGTATTAAAAACCATTAGCCGGTTATGGAACAATATTTACTCGAATTAATAAAAAGCAATAACCGGGTCATTGTACCCAATTTTGGTGCTTTCATAGTATCAAGAGATGCAGGAACTACCGTGTTATTCAATAACTTCCTGAGCTTCAACGACGGCTTGCTGATTAATCATATCAGTAGCAAGAAAGGTATTGAGACGACGGAGGCAACCGAGCAAGTTTCAGGGTTTGTGGATAAAGTGAAGAAAGAATTGGATGAGAAAGGGGAATATACCATCGACAAACTCGGAACTTTTACCAAGGATCAAAACGGAATTCTCAGATTTACACAAGATGCCGGACTCGCTGAATTGCTCCCTGAGGTGGAAGAGGAAAAGTCGGCCGTAAGCAAAAGTGAAGATGATAAGTTGCTGGACATTGATAACAATGCCTCCGAGGAACCCCGGGTTGATGAAGATAAAAAAGAGAAAGAAGATGTGAAGGATGTTCCTCCAGCTGCCAGTCCCAAAGACAGTAAACTTTTAAATCTGGATGAGAAACCTAAAGCATCTGAAAATAAACCTCCTCTAAATCAGGAGAAAAAATCAGCTGACAAGAAACCCCCGGTGGTTAATGCTTCAGGGAAAAGTACGGTTATCCATAAGGACGACAAAGGAGGCATTCCGCCATGGCTAATTGCCATATTGATACTGATTCCTGTTGTATTGATACTGCTGTACCTGTTTTTCTGGCGCGATTCGGATCAGGAAAAAGTGGTAAAGAAACCAGCGAAAGAGGTGGTAGATACGGTTGTATCTAAACCTGTTGTGGATAGTGCTGCCATTAAAAAAGCGGAAGAAGAACGTCTCCGCAAAGAGCAGGAAGCGAAGGAAAGGGCTGAAGCTGAAAAAGCTAAAGTTCCCAGACATCATATTATTGTGGGCAGTTTTAAGGATGAAGCCAATGCCCAAAAGCTTGTGAAAAAACTAAAAGAGAGTGGCTTTGAATCCGCGGCTTCTTTCACACATAATAATATGGTGCTGGTGAGCGCCGAATCTTATGAATCGCTTTTGAAAGCCAGGGATGCACAGGAAAAGGTGCTTCAGGAAAAACGGATGGAAAACTGGATACTGACGAAAAAATAAGGTGGTAACGTTAATCGTCTTATGCACAAAATTACTGGGTAAAGCTGAGGCCGTCTAAGATATTTTTTGAGATAGCTATGCATTTTTTAATTCTGGCTTTTCTTAAGCTTTTGGCTTCTGCAGTTTAATCTGGATCATTCTAAAATTATCTCTTATGATGTTCAACTATCCTCTAAGTATAGACGTGCTCAAGAAAATTGACTTGAATTTATTAGCGTTTAAACATCTCATAACCAGAACTTATGAATAAACCAGGTTAAGTGTTAAAATGAAAAAATATACGGGTGGTATTGTTTTAAACATGGCCACCCGTTTCTGTATAATGATGATGTGGATCTCTTTTTTTACGATTTTTTTGATTGGCGGGTATGTGACTCTTCTATCCTGGTTTTTGAAAGGATGGAACCATCTATCCGAAATTAACACTAAACATCGGTTGCCAGGCCGGGTTTTTATCTCTGTTGTGATTCCTTTTCGCAATGAAGAAAGTAATTTGGAGTATTTGATGGAGAGTTTGAGCAGACAGCGTTTTTCCTCACATCATCTGGAGGTCGTGCTGATAGATGACCATTCCACAGACCAGGGAGTTTTGAGGCTTCGGGAATTGCAGCAAAATTATCACTGGTTACGAATTGAGATGTCTCAGGGACATGGGAAAAAGGCGGCTCTGCGTCAGGGTATTTCAGCAGCAACGGGTGAGCTAATTGTAGCAACGGATGCGGATTGCCATTTTGGGAAAGACTGGTTGCAGACAGTTGCAGAGACTTATCTGGAACAGAATCCCGACATGATCATCATGCCTGTTGGAATGGAGGAAGGTAGAGGTTTTTTGGGGTCATTTCAACAAAATGATTATCTGGCGTTGCAAATGGTTACAGCCGGTGCTGCTGGTGTCAATGTGCCGGTAATTGGAAGTGGTGCTAACCTGGCATTTAAGAAAAAGTCTTATCTGGAGACTTGCAAAAAAATACCCGGAGGACAATACTTATCAGGCGACGATGTTTTTTTACTGCATGCATTCAAAGCGGAAGGATTTAAAGTGATCTATCTGAAATCAGCCCAGGCTATGGTGAGGACTCATCCGGCCGAAACAGTCAAAAACTTTCTTCTTCAGCGTATGAGGTGGGGAGGCAAAAGCAAGGGGTATACCGATAGTTGGGCAAAAAGTACTGCTTTGCTGATTTTTCTCACCAACAGCTTTTTGTCTCTTCTCCCGTTTTTTATGTTGATGGATTACAAAATCATTTTAATCTGGCTGCCCGCTTTTATTACCAAGGTTGTGATTGACCGTGTTTTGATCAATGCAGGAAAAGATTTTTTTGCTGTTTCTTCCGGACTGATACGTTTCCTGGCGTTTTCGGTATTATATCCGCCTTATATTTTGATTGCCGGATTGGGAAGTATTTTGTTCAGAGAACGCTGGAAAGACCGGAAAGGTCGTTAATTAACTCTGAGGATAATTTTTTTTCAGGAATTATCTTTTCTTCCATACAATGGATACTCCTTTGGCCAAAAGGAACTGGATGGTGAGCATGAAAATAATTGCTGCACTTCCGGGAGTATCAAATGCTGATGCTGCAATGAGTCCCAGTACTGAGCCTGTTATCCCAAAAATCACAGAACCTTTGATGATTCCCGTGAATTTTCCCGAAAACAAAAGGGCTGTGTTTTGAGGAATGGTAAATATGCTTAATACAAGTATGATACCCATAACGCGAATGGAGAGTACGATGGAGATGGCTATGAGAATAGCCATGAGGTTCCGTATAAGTGTTACAGGAACCCCTCGGGTAGTGGCAAATTCAGGATCAAAGGCGGTGTAAACTATAGGGCGGAAAAATGCAAAAAAGCAAAGCGCAGTAAGGAGGAGAACAAACCCCAGAATAATAATGTCCAGCCTTCCTACCGATAATATGCTTCCAAACAGAAAACTCATCAGGTTCGGTGTGTAACCGGGAGTGAGAAAAACAAATATAATTCCCAGGGCCATGCCCAGTGACCAAAGTATGGCTATGGCACTGTCCTCGCGTATCTTCCCGCGGGTTGAGATCCATTCGATTCCCAGAGAGGTGGCAATAGCAAAAACAAAGGCCCCAAGAAAAGGATTTAAACCCAGAAAATAGGCCAGCCCTATCCCTCCAAATGAAGCATGGGTAATCCCTCCACTGATAAAAACAACCTTGCGACTGACGATATATGTTCCTATCATGGCTGCCAGCGCACTGGTAAGTATGGCCGCCAGCAATGCATTCTGGAAAAATTGGTATTCGAAAAGTGCGATAATATTTTGCATTTGTCTTTTTTAAGTCAGTGATGTTTATTCGTGATCTTTCAATACACGATGTGGTACCGGTCCGTGAGCTATCAGGTCGATAGGGCAATTGTAAACTTTTAGCACATCGGCTGTCAGAACATTGGATGGGTGGTAATGCAGGGATCCATTGACACAGGCAATGGTTTTTACAAGCGATGAGATGGTGCCAATATCATGGGATATTAAAAATATGGCCATCTTTTTATTCAACTCTTCCAGCAAAGAATAAAGTTCTCCTTCAAAGCTTTTGTCGACATAAGTGTTGGGTTCATCGAGAACCAGCAATTGGGGGTTGTTGATGATTGCCCGGGCCAAAAGGGCTCTTTGAAACTGTCCGCCCGAAAGCTCTCCAATGGGCCGGTGCCCCATGCCATCAAGGCCGGTCAGGAAGAGTAACTCTTCGGCCCTGGCTTTGTCTGCTTTGTTTAATGGTTTCCACCACGATCTTGTTGTGGCAAGTCCCGAAAGAACTACTTCCAAAACCGAGACCGGAAAGGAGTGATCCATTTGAGAAACCTGAGGCAGATATCCGATGTTGGGACGTCCTTCAGGAAAGGAGATCTGTCCAGCAAAAGGTTTCAAAATACCCAGGATTATCTTGGAGAGGGTTGTTTTTCCTCCGCCGTTGGGGCCTATTACCCCCAGGAAGTCATTGGGGTAGATGTCCAGGCTAATATCTTTAAGGACAGTTTTTCCATTGTATCCTGCAGAGACCTGTTTTATGGAAACCAGAGGTTGAGACATATTAATGATTGCTTATTGAAGATGTTTTGAGAGAAGATTGTAAATATTTTTCATGACCTGCGGCCAGTCGTAGGCCAGAGGATTTATGCGGATCAGTTGGGCATTGGTTGCCTGGCGTACCATTTCCGCGTTGCGCTGATCAAATTCCTCCTGTATAAAAATAAGATCGATCTTTTCTTCTCTGGCCTGATCAATTAATGCTTTCAATTTTTGAGGTGAGGGTTCTTTCCCTTCATACTCAATGGAGATCTGTTCCATGCCATAATCCCTGGCCAGATACGTCAGGGCCGGATGAAAGATCATGAATTTGGGAGGTTTACTTCCTTGTGGTAAATTGCTGAAAAGATTGTGTATACCTTCAACTTCAGTTAGAAGCAAAAGGTAATTATCCTCAATAAGCTTTTTTTCTTCCGGGAAATTCTGGGTAAGCGCTTTTTTTAAGGAAGGCAGAAAATCCATTACTACTTTGGGGGACATCCAGATGTGTGGGTCTATACCCCCTTTATGCACATGATCTCCATGTACATGATCTTCTCCGCTTATGAGTTTTACTGAACTGGAAAGATTTAAAATATCCATTTCAGGATTTAATTCCTTCAGGCGGGTCATCCAGGCATCCTCAAAACCCAGGTGTCCGACCTGCACATACAGGACTGATGAGGACATTGCCATTAGCTGGCTTGTGGTTGGTGCATACGAAGCCGGGCTGGATCCCATAGGAACCATTACGTTGACATCGATTTTGCCTGATGTTAGTTTGTCTGTAAAATATTTCAGCGGTTCAATGGTGACTGTGATGCCTTTGTTGGTGTTTTGCCCTGATCGGCAAGCCCCCAGGGTTGCCAGTGTAAAGACAAAAAGAATGGTATGGTAAATGATTTTTCGTGTTCGCATAATTGATAAAATGAATATTTAGCTATTAATCGTTGTTTTTAGCATTGCAGTGATTGCAAATACCTTCTACTACTACTCTGGCTGATGAAAACCTGAATCCGTCCGGTAATGCAGAAAAGTCAACATCAAGTTGTGGCATGCATATTATTTTTTTGCATTTGGAGCAATAAAAATGTGGATGGTCGTTTTTTCGAAATTGTCCCGCAATTTTGTATTTCTGAGTTTCGCCATCCAAAATGATTTTGTGAAGGATTGCCTTTTCTGTAAACATTTTTAATGTACGGTACAGGGTAACTCTGTCTGTGTGTTGGGGCAATTGCTTTTCCAGCTCTTTTTGGGTCATTGCAACGTCATTACCCCATAAAAGTGCCAATACCTGCTTTCTTATCCTGGTTCCTGTCAATGCCTTGGATTTCAGAAAGTCGGCAATCTCTTTGTTTTTTGCAATCATGTTGCAATATTAATTCAATTTAAATTAAAATGCAACTTCGTTGCATTGTGGGGATCCTATTCAGTAAGGCCTTAACTTTCCATCGATACAATAAACCCTTTCATATTGGCTCTTTTATGTATACTGCTATACTGGAACCTTTGATTTATCATCCGATGACTGTCTGGTGGGGCATTCGGGGCAATATTGATTATTTTAGAGGGGGGCCTCATGGGGTGCACAGGAGAGAAAAGATTTTGCAAGGACGAAAAAATGAAAGTGTCTGATAGTGTTTTTGCCGAAATGTCGTAATTTTGCCCGCATGCCGGAAACACATTCTATCCTGAACACATACTCTCCTTCCGAGGAGAGACTTAATATTCTGAGCCATGCTGCAGGTTTTATTCTTAGTCTTGTAGCTGTGGTTTTCCTGATTTTTCAGGCAGTTGAATTTAGCTCTTTTTGGCATTGGTCAGCATATCTGATTTATGGCTTTAGCCAGATGCTGGTATTCGGGGCTTCTGCCTCTTATCATTCAGCCAAAGCTCCGGAGCTGCGACGACGATTGAAAATTCTCGATCACGCCTCAATTTATATTTCCATTGCAGGGACCTATACTCCTTTTACTCTTATTGTGATCCGGGAGGATTGGGGCTGGCCCTTGTTTATTGCAGTGTGGATAATGGCGCTTGCCGGAGTGGGGATGAAAATTTTCTTTACGGGCAGATATAAAACCGTTTCAACAATCAGCTATGTGGCCATGGGGTGGGTGCTGGTGATTGCCATCAAACCCTTGATGGAGAACCTTGCTTTGGAGGGTTTGTTATGGATTGCTGCCGGAGGATTGTTTTACACAACAGGCGCTGTCCTTTATCAGGTCAGGAAGATTCCGTACAATCATGCAATTTTTCATTTTTTTGTATTGATAGCAGCGGTATGTCACTTTTGGGCTGTATATAAGTATGCGAGATAATTTAAGTTTTCATTTTGTATTACAGGACGCAACTATATTGCTGTAGTGAATAAAAAAATGATGAAACCTTCGATTTTTTGTTTTTTGATGGAAGGATGAAAATTTATGATTAAGTAACCTTTTTCAGGTATTAGCGTTAAACTTACAAAACGACTTAATGGATAAAACAACTACCATATTGATTTGCGAGGACGACAGGCTGATTTCTCAGATAGCACGGCAGGTTCTTGAAAATGAGCATACCGAAGTGGTGGTTGTTGACAACGGAGCTAAAGCAATAAATGAACTAAAAAAGAGGACCTTCGATCTGGTTATTACGGATGCCATCATGCCGGAGCGAAATGGTTTGGAGGTTAGCAGTTTTATCCGTCGGCACCAAAGGTCACAGACTCCTATTTTAATGATGTCAGGTGTGTCGGAAGCACAATATATTAAAGTTGCTAAGGAGAAAGGGGTTAATGATTTTCTTTCCAAACCCTTCTCCGCTGAGCGGTTACAAAGAAAAGTTCAACAATTGTTAAGCAGAAATCTTTTTGTTTCTTCTAATCTGGTTGTTTGAGCTCAGAAATAGAAGCAGAGTCCGCCTCCCAGAAAATTACTGCCAATATCAGTAAGGCATATCTCAGATTCCAGAATGAAACTCATATTTTTTTGAATTCCTACTTCCAGTCCCAAAGGGATCCAGAAAATTATTTCTGTATCATCAGCAAAAACAATGTCAGTGTCAAGTCCTGCAAACAAATCTACACCTGATTGTAGCTTGTGGCTATATAGCAATGTGCCATCCAATCCAAAATCATAGTAATTGTGAACTCCTGCACTTAGTGAAAATGAGCTGCTTATAGGAAATTCTATGTCCGCTCCCAAATATTCTTCATTTCCCAGAGCGCCCAGTTTTACAGCCAGATCCATCCCATTGGTCAATCCGAATCCTCCATGTAAAAACAGGTTGAAATCGTTATCTCCATTCATGTAGAATGAAGGTTCAACTCCAAAACTAAACTGGCCTTTGTTTAGCGTGGATGAAGTGTTGAATACTTGCGAGGAGGCTAAAAGTGTCAGGAACAGAAGGGGTGCAGTTAATAGTCTTTTCATTATTTCGGAAGATATGAAGTGAACGAAGGTTCAAATATAAAATATATTTTAATGAAGTCACTTTAAATTATTATTTTTTTGTCTGAGACTTCTGTGTTTTGATCGGGGAGATGCAGAATCCTTATTTGTCGCTTTCTGTTTGATGTGAATTAGCTTTTGAATCTCTTTTTGCAGCTCCATAAATCGTTTCAATAGTTCTTCTCCTTCTTGCGTAAGGAAGGCTACTCCACCTCCTTTCCCTCCACGATGGGTGATCACCAGCGGTGAATTGAGTTGGCAGTTTATCTTGTAAAGTGAATTCCATGCGTATGAGTAGGACATGCCCAACTCTTTTACGGCGCTGTTGAGTGATCCGGTTTTTTTCACCATGCTTAATAGCTCCATTATTTTGGGGCTTATTCTGATGCCCGTTTCTGTTTCTATTGAAATTTCTCCTTTAACAATAAAATCCATGATTTCGAAGTTTGATAGATTAGGTAAACCTGCTATCAGAACGGGTTCTCATGACCAGATCTTCCTCTTGGGCGTCGAGCCAGCCACTGATGGCGTGAGGACGGTTATCAAACTGACGCATGAAAGGCTTGATATCAATAAGGGGTGTGCCGTCGAGCATATCTGCACCTTCGAAAAAGAGGGTTGCGTTTTCAATTTTCATTAGTCGGACGATGGAAATACCAATTGGGGCAGGGCGAATGGGTGAGCGTGTGGCAAATACGCCATGTTCATGATCATCCATGAAAGGTGTTACTGCCAGTTTATAGTCATTCACCTTGTGCAAATGATATAAAAGTATGATATGGGAGAAACCATCCAGATCTTTTAAGCCATCGAGATATTTCGAGAAAACGATTGCTGCTCCTTCAATATTGCCTGCTCCTGAAGGCTGGATGGGCATGTCCTGAATGGTTTCGTGAGGCGTTGAGATGATCCCGATGATGGGAAGTGTAACGCTTTTGTTTGTTTTCTTTGTGCTGTGCATACGTTGTGTTTTATTCTTCGTTACAGAACCACTTGCAGGCCTAAAACTGCCAGGTTTCCCCTTTTTGTATTGGAGTCTGCTTTGGAACTGAAGTTATTACCATGGCTCGAATTTAAAAGATAATGAGCATTTAATTTCAATTTGTGTTTATTTAACCACCAGTTCAGACCAAAATCCAGCTGATTGTCTTCTCCGGAATAAAATGCCACGTCCGCTCCATTGTCATCGCCGGAAAAACTGCGGTAGCATATTGTTGGTTCCAATATGCCTGCATGCTTCCAACAGATGTTGTATCCGGTACGGAGCAGCAGCGTGTATGCGTTGTAGCTAATGATGGATTTCCGTTTCATACTGCTGTATGCGGTTAAAAGATGAAAATTCATAAGGTTAATCTTTAAATCCGTACTCAGGGTTGTATTCTTTTGAAAGAAATCACAGGGACCCTGATAGGAGCCGCCTATTCCTATTGATAAAAAGACCTTCTTGCTTAGCATATTATCTGTTGTTGTGTATTTGTAGGTTTCTAGCTCCGGGTCGCCGATGGTGAAGAATGCATGTCCAAGTAGTAGTGGAGCATATTCTTTGCCCTGTGTATTGTCTCCATTCATGTTATTTAAAAAGGCGATGTTGTAACAGGCGCTAATTTTCTCTGATAAAGATCCTGTGCCTCCCAGATTTATTCCTGAAGAAATGCCATTGCTCTTTCCTGTTGCAAAGCGTCTCAGATAGCAGGATGTTTCGGCTTTATCGAGAGAGGACATAGTCCATGGGGTTGTTGTTGCCTCCCTGCTGATATGTGGGAGCATATATCCGGTGGTGATGTTGAACCACTGGTTCGTGGCAATCAGGTGATAGGTGGTATAGGCTGACCAGACTTTGATACTACCTGTGTTTGATGATCCTTTTGAACTGATGTGCCGGTCTTTGGCCAGATAGTCAGCACTTAGCTGAACGTTATAGTAGAGGCGGTCTGTCGGGTGCCCCTTCAAGCCTATTCGTGCTCTTCGGAAATACATGCCAAATCGGTTATCCACTTTTTCTCCCTCTATCTGATTATCGAGACTTACAGTATTCCACATTTGCAGAGCGGCAAAGGGGACTATCGATTTTTTTAAATCATTGAATTGTAACGGTTCTCCGGCATAGAGATTTAGAGAAACCACCAAAATGATTTGGTATAATATGATTCTTTTAAGTTTTTGCATTGGTTCTTTTTTTGGGGATTTACAATGAATTATACTTGTATAGCATCCAGAGAGAGGGTCTTGAACAAACAAAATACTTCAGCGCCCTTTCTCAGATCCAGTTCCCGCCCTGCGGCCCTGCTAACCTCGGCCATTAGCGGAAAGCCGCAGTCCACTTGGCATAAAAGGCGGGGGCCGTCCTCAAAAGTTGTCACAACTTGTCCTTTCAACTGGTTCCGAAATGAAGTTCCTTTCACACGGACTCTGGCCAGCACAATGTGATCGGGACGCAGAAAGACTTTCATCTTACTTCCCATTGCATAGTTGTTTGACCCAGGTTCGAAGGTTACATTCACCTTTCGTCCGTCGCCAAAACCATTGAGCACAATCATTCCATCCTGCTTATTGATGGATTTTACTTCCATGGTGATGGAGTTGAGTGCGTCGGCAGCCGGTAAAATATTAAAGAGGGGTTGCTGATGTATCAGTCTTTCGTAATGATCGTGTGCCAGAACTTTTCCTTGATCTATCAGACACAAGCGGCTGGTTATCTTGATGATATCAGGCAAATCGTGGCTGACGATCAGGACAGGGATATCTAAGAGCTTTGCGACTTTAGAGATGTAGGGAATGATTTGTTGCCGTAGTTGCTGATCCAGCGCACTAAATGGCTCATCCAGTAAAAGAATTTCCGGCGAAGTCAGGAGGGCTCTGCCCAGGGCTACACGTTGTCTTTCACCTCCTGATAAATTTTCCGGATATTTTTTTGTGAGGTGATTTATATTCAACATGCTGGTTATTTTATGTAGTGAATCTTTTACAGTTTCTTTTTTCGGAAATCGTGTTCCATACAAGAGGTTTTTTTTTACTGAAAAGTGTGGAAACAGCCGACCATCCTGAAAAACATATCCGACCCTTCGCTTATGTAATGGGATATTTATCCTTTCAACCTTCGAAAACAGGGTTCCCTTTGGGGTTCTGATCACACCCGAATGGGGAGTTACTGCTCCACTGATACACTGGAGCAGCGTAGTTTTTCCGGCGCCGCTATGCCCGAAAATTCCTGTGATACCCGGTTCAAAAGTTTCGTTGATACTGAACGAGAAGCCCGGACGTTTGAGTGATATGTCAATTTTCAGATGGTTAGACATTGCTTTGATGGATTATTCTTGGTTTTGAGTCTTAAAGATCCGGCAACGCGATCGAAGCCCTGATGTCGGTATTTTTAATAATTGTGCACTTATCCTTTCTTGTAAGCAAGGTTTGACCCGATGATGGCCACGAATGAGATTACAACTGATATTGCTACAAGCAAAAAGGTCTCGTTTTCTTGTCCGGGCACCTGCATTTTGGCATAAATGGCCAGAGGCAAAGTCCTGGTTTCACCTTCAATATTGCCGGCAAATGTGATGGTGGCACCAAATTCACCCAGACTTCTGGCAAACCCCAAAACAAACCCTCCTGAGATTCCTGGCCAGGCCAATGGGAGCGTGATGAACAGGAAGGTTTTTAGAGGAGGGGCTCCCAGTGATTTGGACGCTTCCTCCAAAGCAGGATCTACCATTTGCATAGCTACTTTTACCGATCGTAGAATGAGAGGAAAGGATACTACTGCGGCAGCAATAACCGCTGCTCCGAACGAAAATGCGATCCGTATATCCAGCCAGTTGTACAAGAACTTGCCCAATAATCCCCTTGTACCTAATAATAGCAACAACAGGTAACCTGTGGTGACTGGCGGCATGACCATAGGCAAATGCAAAATTGCCTCCACCACTGTCTTTCCTCTGAATTGCTTCCGGGCCAATAAGTAGCCTGCCATAATAGCCAGTGGTAGCGCAATAAGCGAGGTGAAAACCGCCACTTTTACCGATATCCATATTGCCTGATAATCCATATTTTGGTGGTTGAGCCATTGGTTAAACAAGGTATTGATTTAATATTGGTTATTGTGCCGGAGTGAATCCGTAGTGTATCCAGGTTGCCCGGGATTTTTCACCTGTCAGGTAGTTCATTACTTTTTGGGCGGTTTTCTTTTTTTCTGATTCCTTCATAATCGCAGTATGGTAAACAATTGGCAAATGGGCGGAGTCCGGAAATACCGCCGCCACTTTTACTTTTCCCGATTTCAAAGCATCGGTTTTGTACACCACTCCGAAATCAGCTTCACCTACTTCTACAACCATCAAAGCAGATCCCACATCTTTTGCCGGCAGAAGTCTGTCTTTTAACTGGTCGTATATTCCCATTGACTGGAGTGCTTCTACTGCATATTTCCCTGCTGGAACATGGGCCGGATCTCCAAGAGAGAGGCGCGTATTGAGCACCTCAGGGAGGGTTGTGATTGCCATTGGAACCTCTTCCATACTCTCTGGGGCAATCAATACCAACTGGTTTTGCATGGGGGTTATTCGGGTTAGAGTGTCGATCAATTCCTTTTCTGCTACATAATCCATCCATCGCTTGCTGGCCGAGAAGTAGATATCGCAGGTCATCCCTTCTTTCAGCTGACGGGCAAGGGTACCCGACGAGGCAAGGTTGAGTTTTAATTTAGTATTCAGATTCTTTTCAATGCTGTCGGCCAGCGTCGTAACAACATCTGTTAAACTGGCGGCCACAAAAATGGTTAGCTCTTCCGGTTGACCAGCGTTGTTTTTGTTAGAAGGCCCTGAACATGCCGAAATCAGACAGATTATGACAATCCAGTTTTTCAGGTGTTTTTTACAGTTTCTCATTAGTCAGTTTTTTGGGTTTCGTTATACAAAAAGGGTATAACGTATAGTAGTAGCAGCTTTTTTCAGTTGGTAACTTTAACTTCAGGATATGTGCCAGAAAAGTTCAATAATTATTAATAGGTTGTTAGTCAGTTGTCTATGTAATTGTGACTTTCGTGGGATCTTACATTTTTGTAGGGTTTTTTGGAGAAAGCTTCAGAATTGTAGTAGTTTATCAGGAAGATATGTGAAGTTTTAGGCCATGAGGACTGATGGGTGAAATTTGTCGGATATTCCTTTTTTTTGAAACGTCTTGCAGATTAAGTATGCATCTTTGCAGGGGAATAGTTTTTTAATACTCAAAACCTTTAAATTTCTTGAAAATGAAGAATATTCAACTCCTCTTAGTCTTGATGCTGTTTTTTGCCTTGCATAGTGCAGCTCAGGAAACCGCCTACAAAACCGAACAAAATATTCACTACTATCCGGAAGAAGTGAATCAGTCTGATACATATATTAGTGAGCGTTGTGTGCTTGATATTTATTATCCAACGGATGAGAATGATTTTGGTACTATCGTTTGGTTTCATGGAGGTGGATTAACTCAGGGACAGAAAGAAATACCTGAAGCATTAAAATATAAAGGAGTTTGTGTTGTTGGAGTCAATTACAGATTACATCCTAAGGTTAAGTCCCCAAAATATGTGGAGGATGCAGCAGCAGCTGTTGCCTGGACGATAAAAAATATTGAGAATTATGGTGGAGATTCTACTCTTGTTTTTGTTGCAGGTCATTCCGCTGGTGGATATCTGACTAGTATGGTTGGGTTGGATAAACGCTGGCTGGCTGAATTTGGCGTGGATGCCAATCAGATTGCAGGGTTGATTCCTTTTAGCGGTCATGCCATTACGCATTTTACGATCAGACAAGAGCGGGGTATCCCGGGTACTCAGGCGGTGGTGGACGATATGGCTCCTTTGTTTCATGTTCGAGCAGATGCTCCTCCTTTATTGCTGATTACAGGCGACCGTGAAAAAGAGATGCTTGGGCGCTATGAAGAGAATGCTTTTCTGATGCGTATGATGAAGGTGGTTGGGCATAAAGAAACTCGTCTTTTTGAGATGGACGGGTATGGGCATGGAATGACATTTCCGGCATTCCCGCTGCTGCTGGAGGAAGTGAAGCGAATTTCAGAAAGTCGTTAATGTGTATATTTATCGGATAATGAAACGAGCATGGCAACGATTGCCTCAAAAGAGAATGTAAACAATCAACCATGCGAGTTCCATCTGACCTTGAAAAATTAATTTTATCCGGATGAAAAGGGAGTCATCATGAAGTTTAGTAAAACTTTTGGGGCAGTTTACGATTATCTGATGGT
>DHQK01000166.1:20648-22629 GCA_002411085.1 Marinilabilia sp. UBA5340
CAGTATTACAATCATGAAGCACAAGTTACGGGTATCGAACCGTCTCCATATATGATTAAAAGAGCCCTCAAGAAAAGAGATCTATTGCTTTTTCCTGAAAGAATCAATTTGCATCATACAGGGTGTGGTTATGATGATATGGTTAAGCTGATAGATCCGGAGTCACTTGATGCTGTGGTTTGTACTCTGGTCCTCTGTACTATTCCGAATCCGGAAATGGCTCTTGGGAATTTTATGAAATGGCTGAAACCGGGTGGCCGCCTTGTGGTGTTGGAGCACATACGTTCACACAACCATTCTGCCGGTAAAATTCAGGATTTTTTAACGCCCACCTGGGCTAAAATTGCTGAAGGCTGCCAACTCAACAGGCCAACGGATAAACTGATATTGCAAGTGGGTTTTCAATTGCTGAGAGAAGACCATTTTAAGATTGGGATTCCGTTTTATGAAGCGGAGTACCGAAAGCCGGATTTATAGATAGTTTATGTATGTCTTTTTATTAATTATCTTATAGCAATTTCAAGCATTTCTCTACATGACAAATTTACGTATTCATTATTTACAACATGTTCCCTTTGAAGGTCTTGGTTATATTGAAACCTGGAGTAAAGAGAATGGCCATGTCCTTAGTTCAACAAGGTTTTATGAGGATGAGGTTCTTCCTGCCCCGGGAGAATTTGATTGGTTGATTGTGATGGGAGGGCCTATGAGTATTGATGATGAGGATCAATATTCCTGGTTGAAATCTGAGAAAGATTTTATCCGTAAAGCGATTGATGAAGGAAAGGTAGTGATCGGAATTTGTCTTGGATCACAATTGATTGCAAAGGTGCTGGGAGCCAGTGTTTTTCCTAATAGCAAAAAAGAAATTGGTTGGTTTCCGGTTGAGTTGACAGATAATGCAGTGCATTCTCCTGTGCTAAAGACTTTTCCCAAAAGGCAGAACGTTCTCCACTGGCATGGCGATACTTTTGATATTCCCCCGGATGCCATTCATTTGATGAGATCTGAAGTTTGTGAAAACCAGGCATTTTTGTACAATAACAGAGTCTTGGGGCTTCAGTTCCATCTGGAGGCGACTATCAATACCTTGAGAGCAATGACCGATAATTGTGGAGATGAATTGGTTTCAGGTGAGTTTGTCCAGACCGGGGCTGAAATCCTGGATGGAGAGAAGTTTTGTGCTGCCAACAATGCACTTCTGTCTCAATTGTTGTTTTTCTTTCAGAATGCTTAAAGTAATCTAAAGACTTGGTTAAATAATCATTTGTTTGATTTTACACTGTTGTTTTCTGGGAAAAACACTACTTTTGGAATAGACTTATTAAACCCTAAATCCATGAAATCTCTTCAAAAAAGTTTCTTCCGCATTTTTAATCTATTCTTATCTGGTCTTTTTGTTCTGCTGGGCTTTTCTTGTGAAACAACAAAGGATTCACCGGTTGAGTATGGTGTCCCAAGGGCTACCTTTAAAGCCAGTGGCATCGTGACTTCGTCAGAAACAGATGAAGCAGTTGAAAATATCACCGTTGTGATGGAAAGTACGGATCGTTTTGTTAATGATTCAACAGCAAGTGATGCCTCAGGTGTTTTTGAGGTTGTAGATAATTCAGGTTTTCCTGAAGATTCCGAATATGTGTTGCATGTTCGTGACCTGGATGGGGACGCCAACGGTTCTTTTGAAAATCTGGATACCACTATTGTGTTCAACGAAGAAGAACTTCAGGGTGGCGACGGAGCCTGGTATTATGGAGAAGCCACCAAAGAGTTGAATATCAAACTTACTCCCCAAAAATGAGTGTTGCCCGGATTCCTTTCAGAAAGCGACTCGCGTTAAATATTTTTTCTCGTTACCGTAAAAATGAAATCAAAGTTCACCAGTTGAATTACATTCTCTGGGAGTGTACTTTGCGTTGCAATTTAAATTGTCTGCACTGTGGCAGCGATTGCAAAAAGGATGCTTCTTCAAAAGACATGCCTG
>DHQK01000120.1 GCA_002411085.1 Marinilabilia sp. UBA5340
TTGAAGACATTCCTTCTTTAATATCGTGAATGTCTTTGGTGGCGCATGCAGTGAGCACGGCAATGGTTGCAATGATTAGTATTTTTTTCATTTGTTCGTTTTTAGATAAGCGAATCTACAAAATGTGCAGCAAAACCTCAATAATAAAGTGGTGGGTTGAGAATTCAGGAATGAGGGTATAAAAAAGATATTGCCTCTCGTTTATTCCTTTGGGTTGAGAGACAATATCTTTTGTTTGCTTATTTGTGTTTTAATGAATTTTTATTCAATAATAAGGTCCATCTCTTTAGGATATCGAACCGTATAAATGAATCGTAATTCTTTGGTTTCCCCCGGGGCCAGATTCAGATCCCAGTTGAGCATCCCGGTTTGCGGATTTACTTGGGCTCCGTCACTTTTCTCCAGTTCCACTTTGATATCACTATTGGTGGAGATGGGATATTGATCTTCCACTATTACAGATGCTTTGGTGTTTTTACTATTTCGCACTGTAATTTTCCAGGCTTTGGTCTCTTTGGCATTGTTGCCAAAAAAGGATTTTGATGAAAAATCTTTTTGTAGTTCCCGCTCCACAATAATGCCAGGATCCCGGCCAACGGAAAGATTAAGCGTATCTTCGGAAGAGTAGGGATTCAGCACCGTTTTGCCTTGGTAAGTCTGATCGAAATAGATGTTGGCCTGACCGGTAAGCAAATTCAGTTCGTTCCAATTCGCAATATGTGCTATGAGGTATACATGAGGCGAGCGTTTGGGCACTGTTGCGTATTGAAAATCTGCTTTTACCTGATGATCCGAAACGGCTACATCGTATCCCTGATTGTCGGAAGGAATAGTGTAGGGAATCTGTATTTTAAAAGCGGTAGTTGTTTGTTGCTGAATGGTAGTGACGTTTTGTTTTCCAAGAGAAGAGACACCCCTTATGCGAACGGATCTGGCTTTTTCTTCCTTGTCTTCAATTATTAATTCTTCATCAAGTTCTACATCGTCTTCAACGATGTTCATGGATGCCATTACTTCCGGTCTTCGCACAGGGCCAGGATATAAAAACCAGGGCTGCAATTCCGGTTTGTAGTTGCTGATAGTGGGGTTGCCTGTGGAGAGTGTCAGGTTTACGTTGTCCCAGTTTTCATCGGTGCTTTGAAAAACCTTGGCTTTGTAAACCAGCGTGACCGGCGCATCGGTATTCTCCACGCGGATATCGTAAAATGGTTGCCAGCGCGCATCACGAACGGTGTAAGTAAGTTCAACAGGAGCATTAACGTTTCGATTGGTTGAAATAGTTACTTTGATGGTGCTTGTGGGCTGGTCGTCCCGGGCATTCAACTCGTTCAGCTGGCGATTAATTTTATCCAGACGTCTTTGCATCTCAAGGGTTGTTCTGTTGTTTTCAAACAGTTTTTCTTCAATTTCCGTGAGTCGCTGACGAAAAAAATCAGTCGCCTTGATGAGTTGTTCCACATTAACACCAGTTTGCTGTCCACCAATGGACTGATTGCTGACTAACATTTCCCGTTCCTTAATGTAGATTTGCCGGGAGTTCTTGTTCAGTGCGATACTGTCCTGGAGTTCATCTCTTCTGTTGACCAGTTTTTGAGCCAGCGCATCGGATTTTTGGGATTTCAGATAATCAATGCTGTGATTTACCGAAAGAATGGTAATTCCATTTCCGGCTGCAACCTGCAAACTGTTGGCATTCAGACGAGGCGTAAGACCTTTGAAGAGGAGGATTGATTTACCTGAGCCAACAGATACGTTTGCTGTCCGGGTAACCTGAGCGCCTTTTAAGTAAACCACTACATCGGATATCTCTGATGATATCTCTTTTTGTTCCTGGGCTTGCATCATAGAAAAGCCCATCAGGGTAATCAATACTAATATTGTCTTCATAAGAAAAGAAGGTTATGTTTTATGTTCAAATATACATTTATTGTGCCGTAATTAATTTATCATAAATAAGTTTTTACACCTTCCGGATTTCATCCAAACATTCACTGACTCATTTGTGTTTATGATATAGGAAAGACTCTTTACCTGGTTTTCTTCATAATTTGTGACCTTTATCAAAGGTATTTAACTGAAACGGCATTTGCATGTTTTTTGTAAATACAGGATTGACTTCAGATTATTTAAAATTCAGTTTCATGAGTTTATTATTGATTACAGGAATCATTCTTTTTTTTGGCTTTTTGCTGGGTGAATTGGCTGCCCGCATTTCTTTGCCTAAGATATCAGGTTATATTATTGCAGGTATTCTGCTCAATCCGCAAGTTCTTGGTATTGTTCCATATAGTTATATCGAAAGTGGGGATCCTTTGGTTAATATCTCATTGGCTGTAATCACTTTCCATATCGGTGGATCGCTTTCTTTTGATAAAATCAAGAAAGAAGGTAAGAATTACCTGATCATGACGTTGGCCGAATCTTTGCTGGCCTATTTGTTTGTCTTTTTACTGACATTTCTGACGGTTCAGTATGTTTTTAATTTTTTCGGTTCAATTTATATAGCTTTGCCTTTCAGTATGTTGTTGGCATCGCTGGCAGCTCCGACGGATCCCTCTGCTACTTTAGCTGTGATTGAAGAATACAAAGCCAGCGGGCCTGTTAGTTCCTCGGTTTTGGGCATTGCAGCATTCGATGATATTATGGGCATCATTTTGTTCACCCTTTCCTTAGCTTCAGCCAGAATTTTAATGGGAGGCGGAGATACTTCAATGATAGAATCTTTGGGACATCTGTTTTATGAGGTAGGTGTCGCTGTGCTGTTGGGAGCAGCTTTTGGGTTTTTATTAAATATGCTTTCTTCCTATTTCAAGAAGGAGACCGAAGGTGCATTGATCGTTTTGATCCTTGCAATTTTAATAGCCTGCTACGGTACAGCCACCTATATTGGAGTGGACGAATTGTTATCTACCCTTGCTCTTGGGGTGGTTGTAATTAATTACAACAAACAAAAAAAAGAAATCTTCGGTCTGATAGAGCGATATACAGAAGAGCTTATTTTTGTTATCTTTTTTACCTTGTCGGGGCTTCATCTTGATATTTCCTTGCTATCAGGAAATTCAGTGTTGATTTTGGTGTTTATTGCAGCCCGATTATTGGGAAAATATACTGGTATCTGGGCTTCGTCATCGTTCCTTACGATTCCCAAACAGGTGAGGCAATATACTGCCGGAGGCCTTTTACCGCAAGGAGGAATTGTAATAGGGTTGGCTTTGCTGGTATCCAAAGAAGAGGCTTTTAGCACTTTCTCTACCTTAATTATGACGGTAGTTATCGGTACTGCAATTATTCACGAATTGTTTGGCCCGGTGATATCCAAACTTTCTTTGGAGAAAGCCGGAGAGATAAAAGATGAACAGCGCAATGATCAGAATATTGAAAAAAATGAGGAATAAGCCGATGGTTATTCAACCAATCGCTAAAGGAAAATAATGTTATCAAATGACTTAAGTTTTTTTATCTACCCTGAAATCAAACATTTTCAGTGGTGACCTGTTTTTATTTCTACAAACATCTTTACGAAATCTAAAAATTACGGAATATGGAACGACGACATTTTCTATCATTGATGGGCATGGCAGCTGTAGGTGCCTGTGTTCCATCCGGAAAGAAGGGTAGTAATAACGGAGGTGCTGTTGCCGCTGCTGCAGGTTCCATTGATGGTCATAAATTCCCGGAATTGGGGTATGCTTACGATGCACTGGAACCCTGGATTGATGCGCAAACGATGGAATTGCATTACGATAAGCATCATCGTGGCTATTTTGGAAAGTTTATGAAAGCCATTGAAGGAAGCGATTTGGAAACCACCCCAATGCATCAGATTTTTGCGCATGTATCTGAGCACGGAGAATCGGTACGAAACAATGGAGGTGGATATTACAATCACCGGTTGTTTTGGGAAAACATGTCACCCGATGGCGGAGAGCCATCAGCTCGCTTGCTAAATGCCCTGGTGAAGAATTTTGGTTCCTATGATGAGTTTAAATCCGAATTTGCCGGAGCTGCCAAGTCTCAGTTCGGAAGTGGATGGGCCTGGCTATATATGGATGCGGATAAAAATCTGAAAGTGACTTCCACTCCCAATCAGGACAATCCCTTGATGGATATCGTTTCAGACAAAGGAATTCCCCTGCTTGCCCTGGATGTATGGGAACACGCCTACTATCTGAAATATCAGA
>DHQK01000167.1:0-6543 GCA_002411085.1 Marinilabilia sp. UBA5340
TTTCCCATTGAATGCCATAGCAGCAATAGCCAGCCCAGCTCCTCCGGCAAATGTTATTGGAAGTGGAGAAAATACCGGAAACGAATCGGGTGGAGAAAACGTGGCAACAGCCATCAATACTCCTGACGCAGCAAGCGATAATGAAGGAGTGATCTCGGTTTATCCAAACCCGGTCAGCAGCAATCTTTACGTCAAAGGTGAATCTCTGGCTCCTGAAACCGAAATAGAAATAACTGATTTGGGAGGTAAAACCATCCTTAAGAGCACCGTTCAGGCTCAACCCTTTGATTTATCGACATTACCGGAGGGAATTTATTTACTCAAAGTAAATCAGAAAATAATCAAGGTTCTCAAAAAGTAACCAAGCTAAACCCTTATACAACAAGAACCGGCATACTTTGCAGTATGTCGGTTTTTTTTGAACCCTGTTTCAGCTCCTTTGTTAAACTTTAAAAGAATTTTACTTAAACAACACAAATGACTGAAAACACTGTAATTTTCTGGTTTCGAAATGACTTGAGAATTCATGACAATCCGGCTTTAAACAAGGCCTTGGAATCAGGATTCAGGGTAATTCCTGTTTATGTAATTGAAGATATCTGGTATGATGCATTATTTCCGGAATTGGGATTTCCAAGAGCCGGTGAAAAAAGAAAACAGTTTCTTGCAGAATCTTTGGCCGACCTCAAAAGAAATCTTCAACAAAAAGGTAGCGACCTGCTTGTGTTTAAAGGAAAGACCTCAGAGATACTTAAAAAAGTGAGCAATGCAACGAACAGTGTAAAAATAATTGCACAGAAAGAGGCTGCCTGGGAAGAAATACAAATAGAAAAAGAGATTGCGCAAATTACTCAGTTGGAACTGCATTGGGGAAGTATGCTATACCAACCCGACCAGGTTGATTTCCCCACAGAAAAATCTCCTTTTTACTATACCCGGTTCAAGAATAAGGTTCTGGCTCAACCTTTTTCGCCTCTACCTTCATCACTTCCTTCAACCGGAAGCTTTATGAAATTGGGAAAAATTGAATTAAATAACCTTCCAAGATTGTTTAACTTAGAAAACTGGTCCATTACCGATAAGAGTATACCTTTCAAAGGCGGAGAATCCGGTGGGATTTTGGCTATGAAAAAATACATTGAAAAGGGAAGTGCTGACCATTATGCCGATACCAGAAACCTGTTTGAAGGAGAAAATTTCAGCAGCCGGTTAGGAGCCTGGCTCGCCAATGGATGCCTATCACCCAGAACGCTATGGAAGCAATTGAAAGAGAAAGAAACCCCCAAAAACCACCAAAGTATACAGACATTATTGGAGCAACTTATCTGGAGAGACAATTTCAGGTTTCTTTTTTTACGCTATGGTCATAAATTTTTCACGACATCCGGTTTAAGAAAAACACCACCAGACATGTACAATGACATGGAAGGCTTTGAACTTTGGCGCAAAGGACAAACAGGTGAACCCATTATAGATGCCCTCATGCACCAGCTGGAAGCTACAGGATTCATGAGCAACAGGGGCCGAATGCTGGTCAGCTTTTATCTTTCCAAAGAGATGAAAATCAACTGGCAGTGGGGAGCAGCATGGTTCGAATCCATGCTAGTGGACTATGACGTATACAGCAATTATGGTAACTGGGCCTATCAAAGCGGTCGTGGAACAGACAGTCGTGTTAACAGGAAATTCAATCTGCAAATACAGACTAAAAAGTTTGATTCTAAAGGGAAATTTATCCAAAAATGGAAATAGCCGGATACAACCATTTTTATATATTTGCAGACGATTATATGAACAAATGTTCTTTACTAATACAATAAAAATATGTCAGAACAAAAGAATGTAATGCAAGTTTGTTTTGTCTGCAAAAAAAAATTGTCAGAGACAGAGAAAAAAGAATTTAATCCCCGCACCAATCTTCCTGTATGCCAACAATGTAAAAACACAGAAGCAGAAAAAAAAGCCGAAAAGGATGCGCTTGATTCTTTGGCCGAGGGATTTGTATGTGGATGCATTTAATTATTCTCCTGGCAAAACAAGCCCCTCTCCTTCAACATCTTTCTCCAGGTTATCGGGCATTCCATAATAGTAAATCCGACCGCTTCCATCAATTTTAGCATTCAATCTTCTGGTGACCTGGCATAATACCAGCCCACTTCCATAGAGCCGGATATCCCCCTCTGAAATAACCATTTCACGCGAATCAATCTTTCCGGAACCTTCAAGTAACAAATCTGCATAATTGCAATATCCTGAAAGACTAATATTCCCGGATCCCTGTTGATGCAAAAAGAATTCATTAAAATTCCCATTCAAAGCAATGCGAGTGCTTCCTTCAGAAAAAAGATATACTGCATCACACCTCAGCGTATCCAACGTAAGCAATTTGGTCATTCCAAAAACAGATAAATCAAAATTCTTTAAGACCAAAGAATCTGCAATCATTTCGCCTCCATTCATTTCAGCAGTAAGATTATCTCCGGCAAAATAAATCATTATTTTAATGCCTTCTCTGGGTTGCAACTCAAAATTAGGTTTCACACCCACAATCAACTGATTACCTTCAATCTCTGTGGTAACGTAAGACAACAAATTAGAGTCAGTCTCCACTATAACCCGCTGTTCATTAGAACTTTTCAGAATCACATCAAACTCATCGCTCTCCATAACAACCTGATTAAATGAAGACAATGATCGTTGTTCATCTTTTAAGTTACCATCACCAACCACCTCCACAGCCAGAAATTCTTCGCAAGAAGTCAATACCAGGGGTAAACACAAAAAAAGAAGGCAATATCTAAAAAGCCGTATCATCTGTTAAATATATCCATTTAATTTATACATTATCCATCCCCCCCATTCCCGGAGGAGAAGTCCCCATGATTCCATAACACCAGCGGAAGGCATCAAATAATCCTTCCATTGCAATGGGCGTGTATTGGCAACAGGATCAGCCGGAAATACAGCAACCTCAAATCCTTGCTTTTCAAAACAAGCCTTTGCGCGTGGAACATGAAAGCCTGAAGTTACAAGAATTATTTTTTTTGTCCACCTTCTATTTTCAAAAACAGCAGCTGATTTCACCGCATTTTCATAGGTGTTCCGCGAAGAAGATTCAAAAAATATTTTATCGTTCAGCAATCCGGTCTTTTTAAGATAATCTTTCCACAATTCTCCTTCCGGACATTGATCATCAAAAAACGTCCCCAGTCCTCCGGAAATCAGCAGACTATCAGCAAATCCTGTTTTGAGCAAATAAAAAGCCTGCCAAAACCGATCGGAGCTTTGTGCAAACCGGGGCAACCCGTTGTGTTCATTTTCACTGATCATACCACCCAGTACCACAATAGTACGATGCTCCTCAGGCAAAACTTCAGGTGATATAGTTACAGGTTCCCAACTCCTGATTACGATTTGAAAAATGGCATTATTGGAAAAAAACAATAATACAAAGACTGCAACCAATTGCAACGGTTTTCTAAACCTCTTTTTCATCAAAATAGAAGCAATTCCAAGAAAGAATATCCAAATCAATGGAGAAAAAAGAACATTGAGTATTTTCGACAGGACAAAAAACATGCGGCCAATATTTTTACCGAAAATACACAAAAGATTCGAAAACACAGGATTCACTCCCCCCTCAAAATCCGCAGAAAAATTATTTGAAACTGAAATCTATCTTCTGCATATTTGTCATAACTAATAAAGCGAAACAATATGGACTTCAAAACACTAATGCAGACACGATATTCTGTCAGGAATTATCAACCGGAACCACTATCTGAAGAGCTACTGATGGAAGTTCTGGAAGCCGGGAGAATGGCTCCAACAGCTGTCAACAAGCAGCCATTTGTTTTTGTGGTGGTAAACACTGAAAACAAGCTAAAAAAAATTTCTGCCGCTTACCCCAGAGATTGGTTCAAAACAGCCCCACAGGTCATTGTGATATGTGGCGACCACCGTGCAGCATGGAAGCGTGGAAACGATGGCAAAGACCATACAGATATTGATGTGGCTATTGCGACAGACCACATCACACTGAGAGCTACAGAACTAGGCATGGGAACCTGTTGGGTTTGTAATTTTGATGCCGAACAAGTATCCAAAGCACTCAGCCTCCCTGACCACATCGAACCGGTTGTATTGCTACCGATAGGAAGGCCCAAAGAGGCTGAAATACCTTCAAAAAAGCGAAAGTCACTTTCTGATCTGGTCAGATTTAACGAATATTAATCCCTACTCCGGCTGTCAGGATGGAATAATCGCCCACAGTATAATCTGCATGCAGCGCCAGAAATCCTAAACGCAACCGGAGACCGGCATTAAAGTCGAAACCATTCGTCTTATACCCCAATGTGAAAGGATCGGTGTAAATCTCCTGAAGTGATTCAACAGTATACTGACCATTCACAGCAAAATCACTATTGGCAGAACCATAACCGGCTCCTGCATATAGAGCAATAACCGGAAAATTGGCACCAACCAGAACTCGGGAAGTGAATGCTCCGGAAGAGATATCCAGCATACCATCTGTGACAGAAATCTGCTCAGTGCCGGGTATCTCTGTAGAACTATTAAAACTGGTATAACCCGCAAGCAGAGAGAGCTGAAGGAATGGAACCCGTTTCACAAAAGGGATATAGTCCTTCAGACTGTGTTTTAATCCAAAACCCAGTACGCTCACTTCACCGGCATCCCCAAATTTCATTTTGGGAACTACCCGGGCCATCACTTCGGTATGGAATGGCAACCCCACTGCTGCCTGAAGCATAGGCAATGGTAACTTATCGTTTCCGGAACCGTTGGGCAATTCAAATCCTACTCCCTCAGCTCCAGCCCCTTCAGGAGATATCGATGGCCGCGATTCCATTTCACCCGCAACAGTAGGAGCAATTCCGTCACCACTAACGCTTACATTTGACAAACCCAAACTATTGGCGTCATAAGTTTTTGCTGATGAAGGCGCTACAGAGTTCATCACACTGAAGGTGATATCAAAACCTCCAAGTTTATGCACCTTAGCAGTATTATACCATCCTGCATTAAGTGATGTTCCTAACATTTCTCCATAAGGACGTAAATAGGCTTTTGTGAGAATCTCTGCATTTGCCTCACCTGCCTGAAAAAAATCACGCAATGGTTCCTGAGCCACTGACAACAGACTCACAGAACCAGCAATAAACAACAGCAAACTTCTTTTCATCAACTTCATAGATCTAATATTTCAACATTAACAAAACTATTCTCTTCCTTTAATTAAAGCTTTGGCTTCACGAATGGTGATGCGCTCATCATCATGAAAAGCCACCACAAACCCGTGAATATTCTCTGTATTCATCATGATGGAAGCCTCTTCCACGGTTTTGAACCTACCCGCAGAAAACCGATACCATCCATCACTCCGATTTTCTATTACCTCCAATGAGCCATTATAAACCTGGCTCACCTGGCTTTCAGAAACATTATTCCGGGTAGCCATAAATTGAATGGAGAAGAAAACTTCTTCTGCTTCTTCAGCCGGTTGCGACACTTGACTGTCTTCTACGGCAACATCCGCTTCCGGTTTCACGATCCGCTGGTTTTTCTCAATATCAGAAAGCCCCACCGTTACTGTATCTTCCACTGAACCCTCCACCAACCTTAATGAATCATTTACAAGTTTGTTTTTATCGTCAAAAGCGAGTTCCTCAAAGTCTCTTTGATTTTCATCCGGCTCCTCACCCAACAATAATATCTCCATCCCTTCCAGAGCCAGGGCTTCCTGATCAGTAGCTTCAGCAAGTAAATCAGCAGGATCAATTCCTGGAACAACTGTTTCTGCCTTTCTCCTGAGAACGATGCCTTCCCTGAATTGTTTTCTCAACGTAGATTCCTTGCTTGCAAAAACAGCGTCCTGTCTGACCTCAACAAGATCTGAAAGCCATCTGAACTGTATTTTATGAGCATCCTCCACGTAAGAATAAGCTTTCAGTTTTAACCGGTAAAGCCGCTCCCTTAGAGCAACACGTCGCATCGGATTCCCACTGCCGCGTGATTCGAAATCACTCAATTTCTTTTTTGCTCTATTCGCCTTTTCCATATAGCGTAAAGCTTTTTCAAACAACTTTTCAACCCGTTTATGTTTACTTTCATATTTCGATGTAATAACTTCGTCAGAGAGTCGGAAAAATCCATCCTCCTGGGCGCAATTATTCTCAAAAGAAAAAAACAGACAAACGATGATAATCAGATATATTTTCCTCATGGCCCGGAAGAAATGAATTTAAAAGAAGCTTAAAACGGTAAAAAGTTAATACTCCCAAAGCAAAAAGGCAACCGAAATAGTCTGAAACAGGATATTCATCATTATACAGAATCTCTGAATTGCTTAAAATTGCCACAAAATCAAAATATATTTATCATCGAATTAAATGAACCCAAATAATACTTTCCAAACATGAAGAAATCAAACATTATTATCTTCGCACTGTTAACATTTTTGGCGACTACAAATATTTCATGCAAAACTGAAGCTAATATGACTGATAATAATCCACTATTAAA
>DHQK01000167.1:6746-11264 GCA_002411085.1 Marinilabilia sp. UBA5340
TTTATGCCTGCTTTTGAAAAAGCATTAAAAGATGGAAGGTCTGATATTCAGGAAATTATCAACAACCCGGAAGAACCCACTTTTGAAAACACCATTGAAAAGATGGAAAAAGCGGCCGAACTTCTGGGACGCATAAGTAGCATCTTCTTCAACCTCAATTCAGCCGAAACCAACGACAAAATACAAAGCATTGCACGGGAAGTTTCGCCGATGCTTTCGGATTTTTCCAACGACATCTGGCTCAACGAAAAACTTTTTGGGCGTGTAAAAAAAGTATATGATACCCATAGTTCTTCATCATCACTAACAGAAGAACAAAAGAAACTTCTGGAAAACACCTTTAAGGGATTTGCCCGCAGAGGAGCATTGCTGAGCGGAAAAGACAAGGAGCGTTACCGTGAAATTTCCTCGGAATTATCACGACTCTCCCTCCAGTTTGGAGAAAATGTCCTGGCTGAGACCAATGGTTTTCAGCTCCATATTACTGATGAAAAGGATTTGTCGGGGCTTCCGGACGATGCCATTGAAGCTGCAGAGCACAGGGCAAAAAAAGAAAACAAAGAAGGCTGGGTCTTCACACTTCACATTCCCAGCTATCTTCCATTCATGAAATATGCTGACAACCGCGACCTTCGTGAAAAAATGTTCAGAGCCTACACCTCCCGTGGAAACAATGGGAATGAGCACGACAACAACGAAATCATCAAAAAAACGGTGGCATTGAGAATGGAAAGGGCCGCTTTGCTTGGACATAAGAATCATGCCGATTATGTGTTAACCGAAAGAATGGCAAAAAGTCCTGACAAAGTTGAGAACTTCCTGAATGAATTACTGGAAGCCTCTCTTCCTTTTGCCCGTAATGAAGTAAAAGAGGTTGAAGATTTTGCAAAAAAAGAGGGGTTTAATGACCAGCTTCAGCGGTGGGATTTCGCTTACTACTCTGAAAAACTCAAAACTGCAAAATTCAGTGTTAGTGACGAAATGACCAAACCATATTTTCAACTGGAGAAAGTAAAACAAGGCATTTTTGATCTCACCAATAAACTATACGGACTCACTTACAGAATAAACAAAGATATTCCCGTTTATCACGAAGAAGTTCAGGCTTATGAAGTCTTTGATCAGGACGGTTCTTTTTTGTCGGTTTTGTACCTCGACTTTTTTCCCCGCGATGGCAAACAGGGAGGTGCATGGATGACCTCCTACCGGGAACAATATAAGGAGAATGACGAGGATATCCGTCCCCACATTTCTGTAGTAACAAATTTTACACGTCCCACTTCAACCAAGCCCTCGTTGTTAACTTACAATGAAGTAACCACCTTTCTTCATGAGTTCGGACATGCCCTGCATGGAATGTTGAGTGATGTCACCTACGAAAGCATGGCAGGAACATCGGTTTACCGCGATTTTGTGGAACTGCCTTCCCAGATTATGGAAAACTGGGCACAACAAAAAGAATGGCTTCAGGGTGTGGCCAAACATTACGAAACAGGAGAACCAATCCCCGGAGAGCTGGTGGACAAAATCATTGCTGCCGGTAATTTCCAGAGTGGCTATGCCACTGTCCGACAATTAAGCTTCGGAATGAACGACATGGCATGGCACACTATTGAAGAGCCTGTCGGGAAACAAGTCGCCCAGTTCGAAAAAGAAGCCATGCAGCCCACAGAATTATTCCCTGAAGTGGAAGGAAGTTGTATGAGCACAGCTTTCGGACATATTTTCGATGGTGGTTATGCCGCAGGATATTACGGATACAAATGGGCTGAAGTATTGGATGCTGATGCCTTTGATTTATTCCTGCAAAATGGTATATTTGATAGAGCCACAGCAGACAAATTCAGAAAAACAATCCTCTCAAAAGGTGGAACCAAAGATCCGATGGAATTATATATTTCGTTCAGAGGTCATGAACCATCAATAGAACCATTACTGGAACGAAACGGGCTTAAAAAATAAGCATTAATGTAATGAACAGTGACCAATGACAAAACACCAATTACCAATGACAAATAAAAAAAACACAATTTGATTATTGATAATTGATTACTGATAATTTAACAAAATGACTACCATCCACATCAAAAATATGGTTTGTCCACGCTGTGTTATGGCAGTAAAGGATCTACTCACCGAAATGGGGCTCAGTCCTGTTTCGGTGGAACTTGGAGTAGCAGAAATTGAAGAAGAACTTTCGGAGGATAAAATCATCGAACTCACTGAAAAATTGGAGGCCATTGGTTTTGAAAGAATAGAAGATCGTAACAAACAAATGGTGGATAAGATTAAGACCATAATTATAGAAAAGATCCATCACGACAAATTACATCAGGGATTTAACTGGTCACGGTGGTTATCAGATAAAATCCATCATGATTACAAGTTTATGAGTCACCTTTTCTCAGCTCTGGAAGGCATTACCATCGAACAATTCATCATCCGCCAGAAAATTGAAAAAGTGAAAGAGCTCATTGCCTACAACCAGATGAATTTCTCAGAAATAGCTTATTCAATGGGATACAGCAGTCCGGCACACATGTCGAACCAGTTCCGGAAAATCACCGGCATGGCTCCCGGAGACTTCAAAAAGCTCAGAAAACCAACAAGAAAGGGCATAGATAACTTGTAACCTGGGAAAATTCAGGCATATCAATGGCTTGTTCTAACCTACCTTATTCATAAGACAGGTTAGATGTAAACTAACTGAAATCCTGGGGAAATCGGTAAATAAACAGGTATTCTCCACTCCCTCTCCTGTAAGTTTTTTCGAAAATCATGTAATTACCATCCCCCTATCAGGCATTACCTTTGTATAAAAAAGGAACAGATTATGCCCGATAAAAACAAACAATGGATACTTCCCATCACCACATCAAGCAGTGATGTGCAAGAGTCCAATATCGCAAAAGCATTCAAAGACCTTACCACTGTCAAAGAATGGAACTGGGAGCCTAACAATCAACGAATTGTACTACAATCCGGAGATGAGAAAACTTCAAAAACTGCTGTTGAGCAATTGGCAAATTTTGGTATTGATGTTCTCATCCATGAGAAATCCATACCGGTAGAGGGGATGTCGTGTGCTGCCTGTTCTGCCAGCGTGGAAAGCATGCTCAATGCACAACCGGGAATTCTGGAAGCCAATGTTAATCTGGCACAAAACACGGTTAAAGTAAAATGGATTCCGGAAAACATCGGACTCTCACAGATGAAGAAAGCCATTCAATCTGTTGGCTACGATCTTATCATCGACGAGAAAGAAAGCAGCGACGAAGCACTGGAAGAATCACGACGCAAGAAAAGCGTTCAGACCCGGAAGCGACTTTTATGGGCAGGAATGCTGGCCTTACCGGTTTTTCTGATTGGAATGTTTTTCATGCACATTCCTTATGCGAATTATATAATGTGGGTTCTGACAACTCCGGTACTATTTGTATTTGGTCGTCATTTCTTTGTCAACGCATTCAAGCAAGCGCGTCACGGAGCTGCCAACATGGATACGCTGGTAGCCCTCAGCACCGGAATGGCTTATCTTTTCAGTAGTTTCAATACGCTGTTCCCTGAAGTCTGGACTTCCCGGGGGTTAGAAGCTCATGTTTATTTTGAAGCCGCCGCAGTCATTATTGTATTTATTATGCTGGGAAAGTGGCTGGAAGAGCGCGCCAAAGAAGGCACCTCTTCTGCCATTCGCAAATTGATGGGGCTTCAGCCTAAAAAAGTAATCAAACAACTGGAAGATGGCAGCTGGCAGGAAACCGATATCCACCTGGTAGAAAAGGGTGATATTTTGAAGGTAAAACCCGGAAACAAAATTCCTGTAGATGGAGAAGTAACGGACGGTTTCTCTTTTGTGGATGAAAGTACGGTTACCGGAGAATCTATGCCTGCAGAAAAAACAACAGGAGCAAAAGTTTACACCGGCACCATCAACCAGGCAGGAAGCTTTAATCTAAGAGCAGAAAAAGTTGGAGGAGAGACTGTATTGGCACAAATAATTAAAACTGTACAAGACGCTCAGGCCACAAAAGCACCAGTGCAAAGAATGGTGGACAAAGTAGCCTCCATTTTCGTGCCGGCTGTTATGGCCACTGCACTTCTCACATTTGTAGTCTGGATGTTTTTGGGTGGAACAGAATACCTGACCCAGGCTTTACTGGCAACGGTTTCGGTACTGGTTATTGCCTGTCCGTGTGCACTGGGCCTGGCAACTCCCACGGCTATTATGGTAGGTGTAGGACTAGGAGCAAACAAAGGCATTCTGATCAAAGATGCCTCAAGTCTGGAGAAAGCCCACAAAGCCAACGCCGTGGTGCTCGACAAGACAGGAACCATTACAATTGGACGGCCTGAAGTCACCAATATAGAGTTTGTTGAAAATTCGCTATCGGATAATGAAATCAAAGGGGTGATTTATGCGGTTGAAAGCCATTCAGAACATCCCCTGGCAGGCGCAGTAGTCAAATTCATTGAAAAAGAAGGTGATTTTAGTAAATACCAGGCAGAAAACTTTCAAAA
>DHQK01000176.1:0-8917 GCA_002411085.1 Marinilabilia sp. UBA5340
GCAGACAGCGATATTTGAATAACTTCATTGTTCTTGATCTGCCCTTCCTTGATTGGCAGAGTCTGTAAGCAATATGCATTACTCTGACATACAAGTGCTCCTAGAGGAAAGGGGCCGGCTGTAAGTTTTAAGAAACTGTTAAAATTTTAAACGGATGAAAGTATTAAAGTTTGGCGGAACATCAGTAGGATCAGCTCAAAGAATGCGGGAAGTTGCAGACCTTGTGACCGGCTCGGGCAGGAAAATTGTAGTGCTCTCCGCAATGTCGGGGACCACCAATAGTCTTGTGGAAATAGCAAATTACTTATATAAAAAGAATTACGATGGTGCCAATGAAGTTATAAACCGGTTGGAACGCGGATATCTTGATACGGTAAATGAACTTTTTCGAAAAGAGGACTTTAAACATAAAGGCCTTGAGTTGGTGAAATCGCATTTCGATTATATCAAATCCTTTACCAAGGACGTATTTACAGTATTTGAAGAGAAATCAGTGCTGGCTCAGGGAGAGCTTATTACTACTGCGCTCTTTAATTTCTATCTTCAGGAGAATGGTCATGATTCGGTATTGCTGCCTGCTCTGGATTTCATGCGTACCAATAAAAATAATGAGCCTGATACGGTTTATATCCGGGAAAATCTGGAACGAATAATGGGGGAGTATAGCGATGATATTCAGTTGTTTATTACACAGGGATATATTTGTCGCAATGCTTTTGGAGAGGTGGATAATCTCCAACGAGGAGGAAGTGATTACACTGCTTCACTGATTGGAGCTGCTTTTGATGTTGAGGAGATTCAAATATGGACCGATATTGACGGCATGCATAATAATGACCCCAGATATGTGGAAGATACTCAGTCTATCGCTGAGATATCTTTTGATGAGGCGGCAGAGCTTGCTTATTTCGGTGCCAAAATTCTTCACCCTACCAGCGTGTTGCCGGCCAAGCTTGCCAATATACCCGTCAAGGTATTAAATACAATGGATCCGGATGCTGTGGGAACAACCATTTCCTCATCGCAGCACAAAGACCGGATTACCGCCGTTGCTGCCAAAGATGGTCTTACCGCTATTAAGATTAAATCGGGAAGAATGTTGCTGGCTTTTGGATTTATGCGAAAAGTTTTTGAGATCTTTGAAAGCTATAAGACACCCATTGACATGATTACCACATCGGAAGTAGGTGTTTCCGTGACTATCGATAACAACAGACACCTGGAAGAAATTCTGGACGATCTGCGTAAGTTTAGCACGGTGGAAGTGGATTATGATCAGGTGATTGTGTGTGTGGTCGGCGACCTGGTGGCAGAAAACAAGGGGTATGCCAACCGTATTTTTGAAGCTTTGAAGGATATACCCATCCGGATGATTTCTTACGGAGGGAGTGAACACAATATTTCGTTGCTCATAAATGCAAATGATAAAAAAGCTGCTTTACAGGCTTTGAGTGCTAAACTTTTCTAAATTTTAAGAAGAAGAATGACTGTATTTCCCATAGAGAAATTTAAAGAGCTGAAAACACCCTTTTACTATTATGACATGAAATTGCTGGAGGATACACTCTCTCTTGTGAAGAAGGAATCTGCCAGGTATGATTTTCATGTGCATTATGCTATCAAGGCCAATGCCAATGATCGCATATTGGATAAGATTCGTGTCAAAGGGTTTGGGGTGGATTGTGTGAGTGGTTATGAAATTCAGAAAGCACTGGATGTGGGTTTTAGTCCTGATGGAATTGTGTTTGCCGGTGTGGGTAAAGCTGACTGGGAAATTGAACTGGGACTGAAGAATGATATCTCCTGTTTTAATGTTGAATCATTGCCAGAACTGGAGATCATAAATGAACTGGCTGGTCGACTAGGGAAAAAAGCGCGGGTAGCTTTTCGGATCAATCCCAATGTTCATGCCAATACACATCATTATATCACTACCGGACTGGATGAGAATAAGTTTGGGATTAGTATGCCTGATTTGGAAGCCTTGTTGGTTCAAATGCAGGAGATGAAAAATGTGCAGTTTGAAGGAATGCATTTTCATATTGGCTCACAAATAACCGATCTCGATAATTTTAAGGATTTGTGCCTTCGGGTTAATGAGTTGCAGGAGTGGTTTATTTCCAAACATTTGTTTCCGAAAATAATTAATGTCGGGGGTGGTTTTGGAATCGATTATGACGATCCTGACAACAATGCCATGGCCGATTTTGCACCTTATTTCAAAGTGTTTAAAGATTTCCTGAATGTGAAAGCAGGACAAGAGGTGCACTTCGAACTGGGGCGTTCCATTGTGGCTCAGCCCGGGAATCTTATATCCAGAGTGCTGTATGTGAAAGAAGGGGTGAAAACAAAATTTGCCATTCTTGATGCCGGGATGACAGATCTCATCAGGCCGGCATTATATCAGGCCAAACATAAGATTGAAAATATTTCGGCTGACAAAAGTTCGCAAAAGCTGCGGTATGATGTGGTAGGCCCTATTTGTGAATCCTCCGATAGTTTTGGCAAGGCTATAGATTTGCCCGAAATGAAGAGAGGTGATTTGGTGGCTATTCGGAGCGCCGGTGCTTATGGCGAAGTAATGGTTTCAAGGTATAACTTAAGGGAAGAACCTGAAGCTTTTTATTCTGATGATTTATAGCATCTTTTGCTGAGATAAAAATTAAAAAACGCACGACAATCATACAGATTCGTGCGTTTTTTTTGTTGGCATATTAAAATTCGTAATCCACACAAGCACGTTTTTCCAGAACTTCCCTGATAGTTCCACCGACTTTGACATGCTCCGGATGCTCGGCATAAGCCTTGAGACCTCTCAGGTCGTCAAATTCAGAAACCAACGAAAGGTCATATTCTTCCTGTGGATTTACATTAATGCCTACTTCCATTTTTTTCAGTGTATCTACTTTACCGGTTAAAGCTTCCAGATCTGCTTTGAAGCTTTCCAGCTTGCTCTTTTTTTGTTCGTCAGGGAGGTCTGCTTTGAGTTTGAAGAGTACAATGTGTTTAATCATGAGAATAATCTTTTAAAAATTTAACCATCTGTTGTACTTTAGTGCAGTAAAAATAAATAAAACAGTTGATATATGCTTGTAATTGGCATTGCCGGAGGAACCGGTTCTGGTAAAACCACTGTGGTGCGGAAAATTATGGATAAACTTCCGGCGGATGAGGTGGCCATATTGCCCCAGGATTCGTATTATCGCGATAATGGACATCTGCCTTTGGAAGATCGTCAGAAAATTAATTTTGATCATCCCGATGCCATAGAATTTGATTTGCTGGTAAAGCACCTGAAACAGCTGAAGGCAAATCAATCCATTAAACAGCCGGTTTATTCTTATCTTTCCTGTTTGAGATCGGAGGAGACCATTGCTGTTAATCCTACAAAAGTAGTGATTGTGGAGGGGATTTTGGTTTTGACCAATCCGGAACTGCGGGAACTCATGGATTTGAAGGTTTTTGTAGATGCCGAAGCTGATGAACGCTTGATGCGGGTGATTCAGCGTGACATTGAAGAGCGTGGCCGAACCGTTGATAAAGTGCTGAACCGTTACCAAAAAACCGTGAAGCCCATGCACCTTCAATTCATTGAACCATGCAAGCGTTATGCTGATCTGATTGTTCCCCAGGGAGGAGATAATCATGTGGCCATTGATATTTTAACTCAATTTATTCAACGGAATCTTTCATAAACCCTTAGGTTATGCTTAACAATATCCCATCCGAAAAAATAATGTACATTGATATTGAGACCGTGCCTCAATTTCCATCTTTTAATATGCTCGACGATGTCATGCAGGAATTATGGAGCAAAAAGTCTGGCAAAACCACCAGAGAAGATATTTCGCCGGAGGAGGATTATGTGAGAGCGGGGATTTATTCCGAATTCGGTAAGGTTGTTTGCATCTCAGCGGGAATTATTAAACCCGAAAATGGGGAGCGCACCTTGCGGGTTAAATCTTTTTTTGGACACGACGAGAAAAAACTGTTACAAGAGTTCTCAACTGCACTTGCCAGTTTTACAGCTCATCCCGGAACCAATATTTGCGGTCATAATGTTCGGGAATTTGATTTTCCTTATATTGCCCGCCGGATGATTGTTAACGCGTTGCCTCTTCCCGATATTTTGGATGTGGCAGGCAAAAAACCATGGGAAGTGAAATTTATAGATACCATGGATTTATGGAAGTTTGGTGACTATAAACATTATACTTCTCTGAATTTGCTTACACATATTCTTGGTATTCCTTCTCCCAAGGATGATATTGATGGGAGCCAGGTAGCATCGGTTTACTACGAGGATGATGATGTGGAACGTATTGCCCGTTACTGCGAAAAAGATGTGTTGGCTACAGCCCAGTTGTTTTTACGTCTCAAAGGGGAACCTCTTCTCGATCCAAAGAAGGTGATCTCGGTTTAAAGATGGCGTAGCGGGTTGATTCGCAATGCTATAGTTTTTGTTCCGTCCGGAATTTTGATATATTGATTAAAGGTTTGATAATCCGTTTAATCTTTGGCGATGTGTAATGCTGAGCCTGAGCTATTTTTAACAAACTGCGGCCTCGCCAAGGTAGATTCAATATGAAAAGCAAATTCCATATCTCCCCACTATTTGTCTTAATAGCTACGAGCTAACAGCCGATATTGGTTCTCCATGCTATTTGCCCATCGCTCTTAGTGCTCATACTTCCAGAAAGTATTTTACTGTTTTAAGAAAAAGTTTGGGTTGTTCTGCATGTATCCAGTGGCCGGCATTGGGGATACTTACAATTTGTGAGCCCGGGAAAAACCTGTTAACAGCCATACTGTCATCGTCATGGATGTAAGGAGATTTCTCACCTTTGATAAAAATTGTTTCCGGCATCTTTTTTTCTGACGATGGATTGAGGTCAGAAAAACCATCCATGATCTCCTGCATGTTGTCTTTAAGGACTTGCAGGTTGATTTGCCATTTGTAATTTCGCTCTTTTGTGCGTTGGAGGTTTTTCATCAGGAAACCTCTGAGTCGTTTTTGCGGAAAATCTTTTTTCAGTGCATCGTCAATTTCATGACGGTCACTATAATGTTGCGGGTTAATGGCAGAAAGGGCTTTAATGATTTTGCTATGATCGGCAGTGACTTCAGCATAGTTTGAGAATGATCCATAGGACTTTGGCGCAATATCCACTACAATCATTTTTTCTACCATTTCAGGGTGTTCCAGGCAAAAACGCATCACTGTTTTTCCGCCCATGGAATGTCCCATTAGAGTGGCCCGGGGAATGCTGAGTTTTTGCATGAGCTCAAAAAGATCATCAGCCATGGCTTTGTAGTTGTGTTCATTGCTATGTGGGGATTGTCCGTGATTGCGCTGATCCACAAGGATTACCCTGAAATCTTTTTCCAGCTCTCTGGATACCGAAAGCCAGTTGTCTGAAGCTCCGTAGAGGCCATGAACGATTATGATTGTTTTATCACCTTCTCCTTTTTCGCGGTAAAAAAGTTCCATGGCTATTTTTCTTTGATCAGTAGTTCTTTGTACAAATTAATGGTTCGTTCGAGACCCAGGTACAGAGCATCGCTGATTAAAGCATGGCCAATAGAAACTTCCTTGAGGAACGGAATTTTTTCGTTGAAGAATTTCAGATTTTCCAGATTCAGATCATGTCCTGCATTGATTCTGAGTCCTGCATTATTGGCAATTTTGGCAGCTTCAACAAATGGGGCAATTGCTTTTTCCGGATCTTCGGGGTATTCTGAAGCATAGGGCTCTGTGTAAAGTTCCACGCGGTCGGTGTTTGTTTTTGCGGCATTGACGATAAAATCCTCATTGGTGTCAATAAATATAGAAGTTCTGATGCCGCATTCTTTCAATTCTCCGATTATGTCCTGCAAAAAGGAGAGATGTGTGATCGTATCCCAGCCTGCACTGGAAGTGATGGCTTCGGGCGGATCGGGTACCAATGTTACCTGATGTGGTCTCACGGCTTTGACCAGATCCATGAATTTGGGAGAAGGATACCCTTCAATGTTGAATTCCGTTTTTATAACCCTTTGAATGTCGTAAACATCCTGATACCGGATGTGTCTTTCGTCGGGCCGCGGATGAACAGTAACTCCATGTGCCCCAAATTCCTGTACATCGACAGCAGCCTTCACCACATCGGGTATGTTTCCCCCTCTTGAGTTTCGCAGTGTTGCGATTTTATTTATGTTTACGCTAAGTTTTGTCATGATATTGATTCTCCAATATGAATTCCTGTAAAATAGATAAAAACAGAGAAATGGTTTGTATGTTTAAAAATTTGAATGTATTTTTCCAACTATAAGGGGCTAATCAGATTGGAAGCCTCTGTAAAAACAACAAAGTTACAAAGTATTTCCTGAAAGCGCATTTATGCTGGCAAAAGATTTAATATCAGACATAGTTCCTTCCCTGAAAACATCGGACTCGGGTGTTGATGCATTGGCATGGATGGAGGCGTTCCGTGTTTCTCATTTACCTATTGTGAATAATAAGGTGTTTCTCGGACTCATTTCCGATACTGATATATATGATTTGAATTCTGCCGAGGAACCACTGGGAAACCACCGGCTTTCTCTCATGAAGCCTTATGTTTTTGCTCATCAACATATCTATGACATTGTTGAAATTGCAGCTCGTTTAAAGCTTACACTGGTTCCTGTGCTCAACTCCGAGAAGGAGTATATTGGAGTGGTGACTCAAAACGATTTGTTATTGAGGTTCTCTGAGCTGATTGCGGCCCACACACCTGGAGGGATTATAGAAATCGAACTGGGGCCCAGGGATTATGCACTTTCCGAAATTGCCAGAATTGTGGAAGATGCCGATGCCAAAGTTTTAAGCTTGTATGCTTCCCAGAGTAAATCCACAGACCATTTAAAAATCAGTATTAAACTTAATCGGGAGGATGCCAGTGGTGTTGTTAGTTCTTTTGAACGCTATGGATACAAAGTGAATGCAGTATCTTCGCGTGCTTCACAGGTTGATGACACCACACGTCGAAATTACGAGTCACTGATGAAGTATCTGGATGTTTGATGTGATTGCCTTTAAACAGACTGACGGAAGGCCCGGTTAATCAGTCTATTTTTTTTACCTTCGCACAAAAAGTATATGGAAATTGCCATATTTGGAAAAAGTTTTGGAGAGGTGTTTTATGATAATTGTAAACAGTTGTTTGACTATCTGCATGAAACAGGATCCAAAATCTACATCTATAAACCCTTTTACGACTTTTTGGTGGGTGAGGTCAGGATCCTGCCTCATGTAGCTGGTTTTTTTAATACTTCTGCTGATTTGCCTCAGGTTGATATGTTGTTCAGTATTGGTGGAGACGGAACCTTCTTACAGGCAGTAACTTTTGTTCGTGACTCCGGGATTCCGGTGGTTGGAATTAACAGCGGACGATTGGGATTTTTGGCAGATATCTCCCGTGATGAATTGCCCGTAGCGCTCAAAGAAATCGATAGCGGGCGCTTTAAAGTAAAAGATTTATCGCTGTTGGAACTGACGGCTCCTTCCAATCTTTTGGGAGAATTTAATTATGCGCTCAATGAGTTTGCCGTGCATAAACAAGACAGCTCTTCAATGATTACTATCCATACCTTTCTCAATAATGAATACCTTAATTCTTATTGGGCCGATGGATTGATTGTTAGCACTCCCACCGGATCTACTGCCTATTCTTTGAGTGTTGGTGGCCCCATTATGCATCCCGCTTCAAAAGGAATTATAATCACACCTATTGCACCGCATAATCTGACTGTGAGGCCTTTGGTGGTGCCTGATGACATGGAGCTTACGCTGAAAGTGGAGGGAAGGGGAGGGAAATTTCTTGCCAGTCTCGATTCCCGCAGTGTGGTGGTGGATGAGGGAACAGAGTTGAAAATAAGAAAAGCTGCTTTCTCCATAAATATGGTTGAACGTTCGGATCAGAGCTTTTATTCAACTCTTAGAAATAAATTGATGTGGGGGGCTGACCGGAGAAACTAATTTATTTTCTGACAATATTCCAGCACCGGCAACGTTAAAGGGATGGAGAAAATACAATAAATGTAGCCCCGACAGATTTGTGTAAAAGGGGGAAAATCGATGATACAATAATGCTGCTCAAAGGCCGGACTTTCTTATTCTTTTTTATAATGCTGCTTTTTGCTGTCCAAAGCCGTGCGCAGGACAGGATAGAGGGTGGTTTGTTTTTGGGAGCCTCCTATTACAATGGGGACCTGAATCCAAGTCGTCCTTTTTATATGGCCCAGCCTGCAGTGGGAGGCCTGGTGAGGGTTGTCCTTAACGAAAGACTTGCTTTTAAGGGAACACTCACGGCAGTGGAAATTCAAGGGGAATACCCCCAAAACGACATTCAGTATCCGGCCGCTTCCGGGAATTCTTCTTCCCATTATGGTTTCCAGCGTACCATGGCAGATATTTCTACGCAGTTGGAAATAAATTTTTTTGATTATGATCAGCCTTTTCGTCGCAAGGAAACCCGCTTTACACCTTTTTTGAGCGGGGGTCTGGCTTATACTGCATACCGTCGATACCAATCGGATGACGCTGGTGGTTCTGAAAACCCACATTTTATATTATCTTTGCCGTTCGGTATAGGGGTGAAATACAAACCTGCTGATTGGTTGCATGTTGGACTGGAATGGACTTTCAGGAAAACATTTGTCGATGATCTGGACTATTTGGGTCCAGGTGAAATTGATCCAGCTGATCCTTATGGATTTCAAATGCCTTCGGATTGGCACAATAATGATTGGTATTCTTTTGCAGGGATATTTTTTACGGTTGATCTGTTCCACAGGAAAGTGCCCTGTAATGCCGGATTTTAGAAATGTGACGAAGAATTAATTGTATGTCATCAGTTAAAGAACAACTGGATAAAAGCAAATTGCCTACACATGT
>DHQK01000176.1:9225-17986 GCA_002411085.1 Marinilabilia sp. UBA5340
TTCGGACATAAGCATGGAGTAAAAGCCGTTCGTGAAGTTACAGAAGCGGCCGCAGAATTGGGTATGAAATATTTGACCCTCTATGCTTTCTCAACTGAAAACTGGAACCGACCCAAAAATGAAGTGGATGCTTTAATGTCTTTACTGGTTTCCACCATCGCTTCGGAAACTAAAACCCTAATGGATAATAATGTAAAGCTTAAATCCATTGGATGTAAGGAAACGCTGCCTAAAAGCGTTCAGGATAAGCTGGCCTCCTGCATTGAGTATACCAAAGGAAATGACGGACTCACCCTGGTGCTGGCGCTTAGCTACAGTTCGCGGTGGGAAATCATCGAAGGGGTTAAGAAAATTGCCCTGGAGGTGAAAAACAATAATCTGGATCCTTCCGATATAAATTCTGATTTATTTGATCAATATCTGGAGACTGCCCAGATGCCTGATCCAGAGCTTTTGATCAGGACCAGCGGGGAATTGAGGATTAGTAATTTTCTCCTTTGGCAAATTGCTTACTCAGAATTATATTTTTGTAATGTATTATGGCCCGATTTTCGCAAGGAACATTTTTTCGAAGCGCTACTTGACTATCAAGGCAGAGAAAGACGTTTTGGAAAAATTAGTGATCAGGTAAAAAAATAAAACCATAGTAATGTTTAAAAACACGCTCCTTCTATCTCTTCTATTATTTATCTCTTTTATTGGTGTAAATGCCCAGGACGATGTCCCCGAGATATCTTATTCGGGTACCCCAAAAGATTATATTATTGCCGAAATTAATGTAACAGGTGATCTGAATAATGATCCTGCTATCCTGGCTAATCTTTCAGGTCTGCGCGTAGGGCAGGAAATTACTGTGCCAGGTGAGGATATTTCTGATGCGATTAAAAAGTATTGGGAATACGGGCTTTTTTCGGATGTGAAAATTTCTGTTGACAAGATTGAAGGCAAAAATATATGGCTGAATATTTATTTACAGGAGCGGCCTCGTTTATCTGAAATTAACTTTTCGGGACTGAAAAAATCTGAAATTGAAGATATATCCGGTAAAATTTCAATGATGAAAGGTTCTCAGGTGACTCCCTACCTGGTGGATCGTGCTAAAAAATACATTAAACAACATTTTGTAGATAAGGGTTTTTTCAATGCGGAAGTTTCTATTGTCCAAAGAGATGATCCGGATAAACCCAATCATGTTTTTCTGGATATCGATGTTGATAAAAAGGACAAGGTGAAAGTGAATTCGCTGGATTTTGAAGGCAATACAGTTTATTCCGATTTTAAACTGAATCGCTTTACCAAAAAAACCAACGAGAAAGGGAAAATTCTCAACTTTTTCCGGACTAAAAAGTTCGTTCAGGATGAGTATGAGGCCGATTTGGATCGAATTATTGAAAAATACAATGAAGAAGGATACCGTGACGCATATATAGAATCAGAAGAGGTTGTTCGGAATGATGACAACACGGTGGATATTACCATCAAGATCAGTGAGGGAAATAAATACTACTTCGGAGATATCAGTTGGGTTGGAAATACCGTTTACCCCGGGCCTTACCTAAGTGAAAAATTGAGAATTAAAAAAGGAGATGTATTTAATCAGACATTATTGGATGAGCGTCTCTTTATTGATGATGATGCTGTACATAATTTGTATATGAACAACGGTTACCTGTTTAGCAATATTGAACCCGTTGATATTAAGATTTATAATGATACAGTGGATCTCGAAATGCGTGTCTATGAAGGACAGCAGGCTACAATCGATAAGGTTATAATTAAAGGGAATACTAAGACCCACGAGCATGTTGTGAGGCGTGAGTTAAGAACCAAGCCCGGAGAACTATTTGATAAATCTGAATTGATACGTACTGTTCGTGAACTCTCCCAGTTAGGACATTTCGATCCTGAGAATATTAATCCTGTCCCTATTCCGGATCCTGAAAAAGGAACTGTTGATCTGGAATACAACCTTGTTGAAAAAGCCAATGACCAGATAGAACTTTCCGGTGGTTGGGGAGGCGGTATGTTCGTCGGATCTCTGGGACTGAAGTTCACCAACTTCTCGGTACGCAACATATTTAATAAAGAAGCCTGGCGCCCACTTCCAACGGGTGACGGACAAACGTTATCCTTGCGGGCACAAACCAACGGAAAATATTACCAGTCTTACAGCTTTTCATTTACGGAGCCCTGGCTCGGAGGGAGGAAACCTAACTCGTTGAGTGTATCTGTCTACAGATCTATTCAGACCGGAACTAATAGCAGCTATTATTATGGGAATCCATACAGCAGTGGCTACGGAGGCTATGGTGGTTATGGAGGATACGGAGGCTACGGCTACGGATACCAGCCACTGGAAGAAGATCCTGACGAGCACCTTAAAGTAACCGGGATTTCAGTAGGATTTGGTAAGCGGCTGAGATGGCCCGATGATTATTTCCAGTTTTACACTCAGGTTAGTTATCAGCGCTACGATTTGAAAAACTGGGCTTACTTCCTGATGGAAAACGGAAATAGTAACAACCTTAACTTTAAAGCAATGCTTTCCCGGAACTCCATTGATAATCCTCTGTATACGCGTAACGGATCCAATTTTAGTCTGGGTCTCGAATTTACTCCTCCTTTTTCCATGTTTGATGATAAGGACTATTCCGATCAGGAAATGCCCGATGAAGAACGTTACAAGTGGGTGGAATATCATAAGTGGACATTTAAAGGAAATGTGTTTAAGCCATTGGACAATGCGGCTAAACTGGTGTTGATGACCAAAGTTGAGGGTGGATTCCTCGGATATTTTGATGCCGATAAAAAATCTCCTTTTGAGAAATTTGTGCTCGGAGGGGATGGAATGTCCGGATATAGTTATTACGGAAGTGAAACGATTGGACTCAGAGGTTATGAAAATGCATCGTTGACACCATACAGTGCTGAAGGACGGCAGGATGGTAATATCTATAACAAGCTGGCTTTGGAGTTGAGGTATCCCCTGACACTTCAGCCATCTGCTACGGTTTATGGGTTGGTGTTTGCTGAGGCAGGTAACTCCTGGTCAGAATTTCGCGATTACAACCCCTTTGGACTCAAACGTTCAGCTGGTTTTGGTGTCCGTATATTCCTGCCTATATTTGGGTTGATGGGGATCGACTGGGGATATGGATTTGATGAAGTATCCGGACGCCCCAATGCCAACGGTAGTAATTTCCATTTTGTAATTGGCCAGAACTTCTAATGGTTGGTGACATTAAGGGATACTAAAAAAGTGGTTTGGTTTTTGTGTATTCTGTATAAACAACTGAATTAAGGATCTAAAATTGAGAGCAATGAAGAAGTATTTTATTATATTCGTGGCCATTGCAGCTTTGACTTTAAGCTCGGCCAATGTTTCTGCTCAAAGGTATGCCTTTGTTGATATGGAGTATATAATGTCCAATATCCCTGCCTATGAAGCAGCACAGGAACAATTGAACCAGTTGTCTGAACAATGGGAAAAAGAGATTCAGACTGTTTATGCCGACGTTGAGACGCTTTACAAAAATTATCAGAAAGAGAGTGTTTTCCTTTCCGGGGAGATGAAAACCCAACGGGAAAATGAGATTATAGAGCTGGAAAACAGAGCCAAACAATTGCAAAGGAAATATTTCGGGCCGGAAGGAGAACTTATGAAACGGCAACAAACCTTATTGGAACCGGTTCAGGAAAAAGTCAATGAAGCCATACGCAATGTGGCCGATCGTGATAACCTGGATGCAGTTTTTGATATGGCCGGAAATATGGGCGTTGTTTATGTGAAACCTCGTCAAAATATCAGTGACGAAATCCTCAAAGAGTTGGGGTTTGCAAATTAGAAATCAGTAGTAAAACCAAAAATAGAAAAGAATAATTTGTTATGAAAAGAATTGCACTTACATCCCTAATAACCGGATTGCTTTTTTTGAGTTTAGGATTGAATGCTCAAGATCTGAAATTCGGCCATGCTAATGTTCAGGAAATTATGCAGGCAATGCCCGAATTTAAGCAAATGCAGCAAGATCTGGAAGGGGAATATGATCGTCTGGAAAGCCAGTTGACTACCATGCAGGAAGATTATAAAAGCATGGAGCAGGACTATATGGAAACTGCCGAGTCTCTTAGTGCCGTTGAGCGGCAGCAGAAAGAACAGCAGTTGATGGAGACATCTCAAAAAATACAGGGCTTCTATCAGTCTACTCAACAGCAACTATCTCAAAAACAGCAACAGTTGCAACAACCTATTATGCAAAAGCTCATGGATGCTATTGATGAAGTAGGTGAAGAAGGCGGATTTATTTATATATTTGCTGCCAATTCCGGTGCTACAGTTTACCAATCGGAACAAAGCGTGGATGTTACTCCTTTGGTGAAAACCAAACTGGGTATTAATTAATCTTATTAATCTGTTTTAATTGGAATAAAATGAAGGTATTTAAGCTATTTGCTGTTGTATTGCTTGTTGCTCTTTCAGCGGCCACTTCTTCTGCTCAGGAACTGAAATTTGCCCATCTTAATGTTCAGAAACTGATTTCCGAGTTGCCTCAAAAGCAAGCAGCTGATAAAGAGTTGCAGGACGAAGCCAAGAAGTTACAAAGTCAGCTGCAGGTAATGAGCCAGGAGTTGGATGAGAAATATTCTACCTACATGGCACAGCGCGACTCATTGACTCAGTTGATTCGCTCTACCCGCGAAAAGGAAATTCAGGATTACGATCAGCGTATTCAGAATTTTAATAAATTGGCCCAACAGTCTCTTGCACAAAAGGAGCAGGAATTGCTTCAACCGATTATTGAAAAGGTTGAAAAAGCCATTCAGGCCGTTGGTGAAGAGCAAGGGTTTATTTACATTTTCGATGTGAGTTCACAGGTTATTTTGTATAATTCTGATCAGAGTGTAGATTGCGAAGAAATGGTGAAAACCAAAATGACAAGCATGTAGAGCCTGATTAAAGGAAATTTGAAGAAACAAAAAAGACCGGTCTTTGAAAGATGCCGGTCTTTTTTGTTTGATGCATTATTTTTATATTTTAAAGGACAGAAAAAGAGATCTTCGTGGATAAGCTATTACAATCAGATAAGGGACCCATCGGAGTTTTTGACTCCGGATATGGGGGGCTGACAATCTTAAGTGAATTTCTTAAGGATTTTCCGGAGTATGATTTTATTTACCTGGGAGACAATGCCCGTACTCCCTACGGTACCCGTTCTTTTGAGATGGTTTACCAATATACCCGTCAGGCAGTGATGCACTTGTTTGAGCGGGGGTGTCAATTGGTAATTCTTGCCTGTAATACCGCATCTGCCAAAGCATTGCGCACGATCCAACAGAAAGATCTTTTAAGTTTCGATTCCTCTCGTCGGGTTTTAGGAGTGGTTAGACCCAGTGTTGAAAAGATCGGAGATGTCTCCCGGAATGGACATGTTGGTGTTGTTGGAACCTCAGGAACAGTCGTTTCGCTGTCCTACCCTCTGGAGGTTCAGAAGTTATTTCCGGGAACCATTGTGCATCAGCAGGCTTGTCCTATGTGGGTGCCACTGGTGGAAAACGATGAGCGAAATACTCCGGGAGCCGATTATTTTGTGGAGCGTGATCTGAAAAGATTGTTTGAACAGGATGTAGAAATTGACACGTTGATTTTGGGATGTACTCATTATCCATTGTTGCTTCCCGTTATAGAGCGGTTTATCCCGCGCCATGTGAAAGTAGTGTCTCAGGGGCCAATTGTCTCCGGTAGTCTAAGAAATTATCTGCATCGGCATCCGGAGATGGATGGCAGATGTACTCGTAATGGAACATGCGAATTCTTAACAACCGAAGATCCTTCTAAATTTAATGAAGCTTCTGCTGTTTTTCTCGATCAACCGGTTGCTTCCCGGAGAATAGAGTTGTAAAATTAAGATTTCAATGATGAGGCGAGAAGTGGCAGGGAAATAATATTGAAAAAATTGTTTTTTTATTATTGGATTAATTACTTGTTTCCCTGTTCTTCTCTCTTTATTCAGTTGTGCCCATAACTCCTTGAATAATCGACATCTATAGGTTTTGTTTGATTCCTCAGATATGTCTGTAGTTGACATCAGGCTACTGGCTACGGACTAAAAACGATTGACTAATTTTCTTGTGCCTCTGCAGCTTCTGCCTTTTTAACTCTGCTGACGACTAATCCTCTTTGTACCAACCTGAATACATCAGGTAATTATTGGCAATTTTGTTTACCATTTCACTGGTTTGTTCCGGTTCTATGTCTTTTACTTTTTTGGCCGGAATACCAGCATAAACACTATTGGGTTCCACTTTGGTTCCTGTAAGCACCAACGAATTAGCTGCAATTATTGAGTTGGTGCCTATGACTGCATGATCCAGAATAGTGGCCCCCATTCCGATAAGCACATTGTCCTCAATTTTAGCTCCGTGAATAGTCACATTGTGTCCCACCGAAACATTGTCTCCGATCTCAACAGTTGATTTCTGATAGAGTGTATGCAATACTGTGCCGTCCTGGATGTTTACTTTGTTGCCAATACGAATGCTGTTTACATCGCCTCTCAGTACTGCATTGAACCAGATACTGCAATCATCGCCCATTTCCACATCACCGATAACTGTGGCGTTATCGGCTAAAAAAACATTCTTTCCCATTTTAGGGGTAAATCCCCTCACTGATTTTATTAATGCCATGACTTATGATTTGTGTAATAAGATTAAACTATTTGTTGTAAAAAAATGTTAACTTGTAAGGTGAGCCCCTTTTCAGAATGCAAATATAAACTACCTGTTGAAAAACACCTTAAAGCATCTAAAAATCTGACTAAAATCAACTCCATGTATTCATTTAGTCCATAACTTTACTTTAAATTTACTCATTAAACCCCGGCATTCAAGAAAAGGTTCCGGCGGTTTTTTTTATTTAACATTCTTTTTAATTGAGCGCAATCAGAAATTCACTTTGTTATGGCCAAGAAATCTAAAGTGATTGAAAAAGAGGAGGTCGTGGTTCGGTTTTCGGGCGATTCCGGCGATGGAATGCAGTTGACCGGTTCCCTTTTTTCCTTCTCATCAGCAATTTATGGTAACGATATTTCTACTTTTCCTGATTTCCCTGCTGAAATTCGGGCTCCACAAGGAACGATAGGAGGCGTTTCGGGCTTTCAGGTTCATTTTGGGCACAGTGAGGTATACACTCCGGGTGATAACGCTGATGTTTTGGTGGCAATGAACCCCGCTGCTTTGAAAGCCAATCTTGAATGGTTGAAACCAGGTGCTACTATTATTCTCGATGTGGACAGTTTTGATGATAAGAATCTTGCAAAGGCCGGATATAAAAGCAATGATCCTATTGAGGAAGATAACCTTTCCAGCTACAATATTATTAAAGCGCCGGTTACTACCCTTACCAAGGCCAGTTTGAAAGATATGGGACTGGACAATAAGACCATTCTTCGTAGTAAAAATATGTATGCTTTAGGTTTGGTCTTTTGGTTGTTCAATCGGCCGCTGGAAGATACCATCCAAATATTGAATGAGAAGTTTGCCGGTAAACCGGAAATTGCAGAAGCCAACATCCGGGTATTGGAAGCGGGCTACAACTATGGGGTAATCATTCAGGCAGTAACACCATCTTATCATATCTCGCCTGCTGATATCAAACCTGGAACATACCGTAATCTGAACGGTAACAGAGCCATTGCCTGGGGATTTTTGCTGGCAGCGGAGAAAAGTGGTCTGGAATTGTTTTTGGGATCTTACCCCATTACCCCGGCAACCGAAATACTGCAGGAATTGTCGGCTCGCAAAGATCTGGGTGTAAAGGTTTTTCAGGCTGAAGATGAGATTGCCGGAATATCCACTGCCATTGGAGCCAGTTTTGCAGGGGATCTGGCAATTACGACCACCTCGGGGCCCGGGTTGGCGTTGAAGAGTGAAGCACTGGGGCTTGCCGTAATGGCTGAGTTGCCCCTGATTGTGGTGAATGTCCAGCGTGGGGGCCCCAGTACCGGACTCCCCACCAAAACTGAGCAGTCGGATTTGATGCAGGCCCTTTATGGTCGTAACGGAGAAAGTCCGCTGGTTGTGATGGCTGCAAGTTCACCGGTCAACTGCTTTGATTATGCTTTTTATGCTGCCAAGGTGGCAATCGAACACATGACGCCGGTGATTCTGCTGTCAGATGGATTTCTTGCCAATGGAACGCAACCCTGGCGTATTCCCGAAGAGGGTGAGTTTCCTCAGATAGTTCCGCCTTTTGTGGAGAAACCTGCAGAAAAATGGGAGGTTTATGAAAGAGATTCTCAAAAGCTCAACCGTTCGTGGGCGCTTCCTGGTACTCCGGGCTATGAGCATCGAATTGGTGGTCTGGAAAAGGATTTTCTTAGCGGAGCTGTTTCTTATGATCATCATAACCATGACAAGATGGTGCGAATCCGGAAAGAAAAAATCGATCGCATTGCTGATTACATTCCTCCTTTGGAGATTCATGGGGATGAAGATGCTGATTTCTTAATTGTGGGATGGGGTGGCACATTTGGACATCTTTATACTGCGCTCGAAGGTTTGCATGAAGCCGGGAAAAAGGTTGCGTTGGCGCATTTCAGCTATATTAATCCACTTCCCAGGAATAGCTACGAAATACTGAAGAAGTATTCTAAAATTGTGGTCTGTGAACTCAATCTTGGACAATTTGCCTCTTATCTGAGAAGTAAGTTTCCGGACATTCAACTGCAGCAATACAATAAAGTGGAAGGGCTTCCTTTTA
>DHQK01000226.1 GCA_002411085.1 Marinilabilia sp. UBA5340
ATTACTCCCAAGCGGCTGCCATTCGAATTTACTACGACCTTAGCTCCTGAGAGCGGCAAGGCAACATCATTGACAACAAGTCCTGTTACATTCTCCCCTGAAACAACAAACAACCATTCCTCCTGTTGGTCTCCTTCGCCAACAGTTCCAAGAATATGGTTGGCATCCCTACTTATAACGGAAACTTTTTGCTCAAATAATCCTTCGTCACTAATAAATTCAATGGTTTGATTCTCTCCTGAAGAAAGCGACCGGATAGTTCCCTGATGTCCCCCTTCTCCATTCAGTGAAAACGAAAATGTTTTTCCATCTTCACTTATGTAAATCTCCGTAGTATCAAGCTCAATCCAATGCTCGTCTGCAACACTCCTTGAGGCAAGCGCATGCAAAGTTACCCCTCTATATTCTTCGGGTATGGGTCTGACAGGAGTTGTATCGTCTTTTCCGCAACCTGAAGCTAACAGTAGTAAGGAAACAAAAAACAAGATATACCTCTTCATATTTACATTTTTTCTCATTATAAAAGGGTCAGGTCTCCATAATCTGATTTCATGGACGATCAGAAGATCACTGTAGTATTCCTTCAGGCCTTTTGCAATAAGTCTAACAAACAGGCTGTAAAACATTTTGGCTCCCAAGATAGTCAATGTCTGTTAAAATTCGATAAAATCGAAAAAAGAATTACTCCATATTTTGATTAAAGAACCAAATTGAAACGCAGAAGAACTGGTTCTTAGCAATATTTCCAGCACCATGATCAGAAGAGGTAGAACCACTGCCAATCAAAAAAAGTTGCATTTAAACCTCCCTCAGAAAAAATCCTTTAGCAACGATCTTATTCTCTTTATGACAATCCCATCGAAGCAATTTATATTGATTATAAAGACATAAAAACGTATTTTATACAATTAACTCAGAAGTTAAATTTTTTGAAAATCGTTACTATGACAAAGAAGAAACTTACAACTGCATCAGGCCGTCCGTACAGCGAAAAGCAGGACAGTATGACCGCCGGCCCGAGGGGGCCTGTTCTACTTCAGGACTACTATCTACACGAACAAATGGCCCATTTCAACCGGGAAAGAATCCCCGAAAGAGTTGTACACGCTAAAGGGTCTGGTGCCTTTGGAACCTTCAAGGTAACCAATGACATTTCGAAATACACCAGGGCTAAACTATTCAGTAAAGTAGGAAACGAATGTAAAGTGTTTGCCCGGTTCTCTACTGTAGGTGGAGAAAAAGGAAGTGCCGACACAGAGCGGGATCCCCGCGGATTTGCAGTTAAATTTTATACCGAAGACGGGAACTGGGATCTGGTAGGAAATAACACACCGGTCTTTTTTATTAAAGATCCTAAGAAATTTGCCGACTTCATCCACACCCAAAAAAGAGACCCCCGCTCCAACATGCAAAGTCAGACCATGCGCTGGGACTACTGGAGCCTCAACCCCGAAAGCCTTCATCAAGTAATGATCTTGTTCAGTGATCGAGGCACCCCGGATGGTTACCGAAAGATGAACGGATACGGAAGTCACACATTTTCAATGGTCAATGATAAAAACGAACGGGTATGGGTTAAATACCATTTCAAAACCCTTCAGGGAAACTATACATTCACCGATCAGGAAGCTGAAGAAATCAAGGGGAAAGATCCGGACTATTCACAAAGAGACCTGCTTAACGCCATAGATAAAGGAGATTTCCCCAAATGGGCTCTAAAAATACAGGTAATGACCGAAGAGCAGGCAAAATCATTCAAATGGAATCCCTTTGACCTGACCAAGATATGGCCACACGGAGAATATCCGCTGATTGATGTGGGAGTGATGGAATTGAACAAAGTACCGGACAACTACTTTGCTGATGTTGAGCAAGCCGCCTTCAATCCGTCCAACCTCATTGACGGACTGGATGTATCACCGGATAAAATGCTGCAGGGTCGTCTGCTCTCCTACCCCGATGCACACCGCTATCGACTGGGTGCAAATTACGAGCAGATCCCGGTTAACCGGCCCGTTTGTCCGGTTCATAATTATCAGCGGGATGGCTTCATGACAGTCAACGGCAATCAGGGAAGTGCCCCCAACTACCACCCCAACAGCTTTGATGATATTGAAGCAGACAAGAATTACAAAGTTCCTCCGATGAAACTGGAATCTGATCTGGCTGATTACTACGATCGGAACGAAAATGACGATGACCACTATACTCAACCAGGACTCCTGTTTCGAAAAGTGATGAACGATCAACAAAGAAAAAATACCATTTCTAATTTCGTAGGAGCCATGAGCCAAATTGACGGCCCCAAACGAGAAGAAATCATTAACAGACAGCTGGAGCACTTCGCCAGAGCTGACAAAGAATTGGCAATGGAAGTTGCCAAAGGGCTGGATTTCGACTTTAAAGGATAGATAATAACACCAGCAACGCAACAATAAACAAGGTTGTCCTTCTTCGGGCAGCCTTGTTTTGTTATAAATACAAGTAAAACGAGAATTGTGGCGACGGCAAAAAACAAGCTTTTTGCTCCAGAAATACAATGTCCGCCTTCACAAGCCTGCAACTACTGCAAACATTTCTTATATTTAACCACTGAGAATTCCCCGGCTGATTTAATTTTTATTGCAGAGATTTATGGAGTTTACAATACTGAAAGACATTCTGATCATATTTGCACTTTCCACACTGGTAAATTATGTTTTCACCAAAATAAAAGTTCCCTCCATTGTGGGCTATCTGCTTACCGGCGTTTTAGCCGGTCCTCATCTTACCGGTGTCATCAGCAATATTGAAAATATAGAAGTACTGGCAGAAATAGGCGTTGTTCTTTTACTTTTCACCATCGGCCTTGAATTTTCTCTAAAACATCTGATCAAAATTCGCAAAACAGTTTTCTGGGGGGGCTTGGTTCAGTTTTCCTGCACAACACTTTTGGTTCTTTTTGTTGCCCGAATGTACGATCTGGATTTTAAAGGTGCCTTATTCGTAGGCTTTCTGACTGCACTTAGTAGTACAGCAGTGGTACTAAAAATCTTACAAGACAGATCTGAAATCACCTCCAACTATGGCCGAACTGTACTGGGAGTCCTAATTTTTCAAGATCTAATCCTTGTTCCACTACTTTTGTTCACTCCCATCATCGGCGGTGAATCCAAAGATATTCTGGATGAAGTGTTTTGGATGGGTCTCAAGTCACTCGGGATTATCCTCTTTGTCATTTTTGGAAACAAATGGTTCATGAACAAACTGTTACATGCCATTGCCATGACCAAAAATCAGGAGCTTTTTTTGATGAGCATCCTGTTAATCTGTTTGTCGGTGGCCTTTCTTACCGCCGAACTGGGGATGTCACTGGCTTTTGGAGCATTTCTTGCCGGCCTGATGATTTCAGAATCGGAATACAGCCACAATGCTTTCGGACACATCATCCCTTTCAAAGACACTTTTTCATCTTTTTTCTTTGTTTCCATTGGGATGCTGCTTGATCTTCAATTTGTTTTTGACAATCTCAACATCGTTTTAGCGACAGTACTGATGGTAATTCTCGTAAAAATGATCATTGCCAGCGGTACCGCCTTCATTCTTGGACACACGCTCCGGGGCGTGGTCTTGGTTGGTCTGGCGCTTGCACAGGTAGGAGAATTTTCCTTTATCCTGGTCAAGATGGGAGATAGCTACAATTTGATATCCGAATATTATTACCAGCTATTTCTGGCTGTTGCAGTGGTAACAATGTCCATTTCACCTTTCATGATCATGATTGCCCGGCCATTGTCCAATGCCGTAATGAAACTCCCTTTGCCAAAAAAAATGATAGAAGGTTTGTTCCCGCTCAAGCAGATTGACATCCCCGATTTAAAAAACCACCTGCTGCTGATAGGAAAAGACCCCCGGGTATTGAGCATGTCTGTAATGGCGCGGCACGTCAAAATTCCTTACTTATCGGTAATTTTCGATCCTGCCATTGTCAAAGCAAGACAGGAAAAAGGGGAAAAAGTGCTTTACGGCGATGCACAGAATCAGCCCATTCTGGAAAAAGCCCATGCTGCCACTGCAGGTGTTATAGTCGTATCCATTGGAGATTTGGTCACTGCACTCTCTGTTACTGAAAAACTCAGGCACTTAAATCGCCATGCACCCATCATTGTAAGAACAAAGCAGATAGATGATGCAGAAGATCTTTACAAAGCAGGAGCCACCCAGGTTCTCCCGGAAGAGTTTGAAACCGCTATCGAAATGTTTGAACGGGTACTCAACAAATTCCTGATGCCCAAAGATGATATTGAAGTCACCATCGGTCAAATCAGAAAAAACAATTACGGATTGGTGCGGGATCTGAAAAAACGACCACGCAAATCAATTCTCAGTCAACTCCCTAATCTGGAAATTTCAGCTCTCCGGGTCGCCGAAAACTCCCCCATTGCAGACCACTCTCTTTCCGAGATGGAATTCCGGGCCACTTTTGGGGTTACAGTAGTCGCAATCAAACGAAACGAAAAATTGATAGACCATCCGGGCCCGAACACGAAAGTCTGCAAAGATGACATTGTTTATGTTCTTGGAAAACAGGATCAGATCGCTCATGCAGTAAATCTTTTTGAAAAAGAATTGAAAAGAAAGTAGGGAATCATCAAAAAAGGCACAACACCTTCACCAGGAAAGCGTTGTGCCTTACAAATAATTGGTATACAAAGCTTATTCTACTTTCCAGACATCTCCACTGGTAACCAAATCTTTAAAAGTTTTGATCTTTGAACTCTCCCTTATTTCATTAATCTGCTGACGTGCACACTGATCATATACCGGAGCCTCTGCATCCCGGATAACCCCTAATGCTACAGGGAAATTCGGATACTCCATATCAGCAAGCTTCAGGTGAATGGTCGGATCCTCACAATGAGCATCATGTACCAAAATATCGTCCTCAGTAATTCCATCCTCACCAATGGTCACCACCTTCAGATGAATTCCGTCAAGCATCAGCCCTTTATTTCGTTCTTTTCCGAAAATCATAGGCTTGCCGTGCTCAAGAATAATTGTCCGGTCGTCCTTATGCTTTTTATCAGTAATCTCCTGGTGAGTATTGTTGTTATAAATGACACAATTTTGAAGAACCTCCACAATAGAAGTTCCTTCATGCCGGGCAGCAGCTGTCATTACTTTCACCGAAAGTTTCAACTCTTTGTCAACAGTCCGCGCAAAGAAATAGCCGCGTGCACCGATGGTAAGTTCTCCTGGTCGGAAAGGATATTCAATGGTACCAAAGGGCGATGTTTTGGAGATAAACCCACGCTTGGAAGTAGGTGAATACTGTCCCTTGGTAAGCCCGTAAATTTGATTATTAAAGAGGATAACATTGATATCCACATTACGCCGGATAGTATGAATAAAATGATTTCCTCCAATAGCCAACGCATCCCCGTCACCCGTAATTTGCCAAACATGAAGTTTGGGATTGGCCACTTTCACTCCTGAAGCAATGGCCGGTGCTCTTCCGTGTATTGTATGAAAACCATACGTATTCATATAATAGGGCAATCGGGATGAACACCCGATGCCGGAAATAACAGCAATCTCCTCTTTGGGCACCTTCAGATCGGCCATCGCTTTCTGAATAGAATTCAAAATGGCATGATCGCCACAACCGGGGCACCACCTCACGTTCTGGTCACTCTTATATTCAAGAAAAGCTTGTTTGATATTATCTGCCATGATTTATTCCTCCAAAAGTTTCAAAAAATGATCTTTTAATTCAGATACCGTAAAAGGAAGCCCTTCCACTTT
>DHQK01000273.1:0-2420 GCA_002411085.1 Marinilabilia sp. UBA5340
TAGCCACATAAAACTTCGTTTTGATAAGCCACAAAAGTAATTGAGTTACTCAAAGCAAATTTATACCTCTCTGCCATTTTATCATCTGCATAGTCCCATCCCTCTTCGGCTTTAATCATTAGCATCAGTTCCAGTTCATCTTTATCCTGCTGATACCTTCTTATTTCCAAACCCCTCTTTTTCATATATATACAGAAATTTAACCTCTAAATAATTCGAACAACAATTTAATGCTTGAAAAAAACAATGCCCCCCTTAGCAACAAAATGATTTATCAAAGCCCTGGTATTGAAATCCCAGGCATCAGCAGGTATCATGCCTTTGACGCTAAAACACCATCAAAGCTCCATAGGAGCGACCGATCTTATAATCCTGGAATTTATTCCAGGGGATTCCAGTGATAACAAACAAAGCCCCGACAAGAAAGCCAACCTCCCTTTGCAAAAACACAAAAATATACAAAAAAACACCCAAATGTAACAAATGTTACAAACAAAGGAGGGAGTTGTCCTTTTATTTGTATCAGAAAACAGAAATAACAGACAATAATATGATCAGAGAAGTTGTAAAAATAGATGAAGCGTTGTGCGATGGATGTGGAAATTGCATCCCCAACTGCCACGAGGGAGCTTTGCAGATGATTGATGGCAAAGCACGGCTGGTTAGTGATCTTTTATGCGACGGACTGGGTGCCTGTATCGGTCACTGTCCGCAGGGAGCCATCACCATAGAAAAACGTGAAGCAGAGCCTTACGATGAAGTAAAAGCCATCCAGCTCATCATCCCAAAAGGGAAAAATACCGTTGTGGCACATCTGAAGCACTTAAGGGATCACAACGAAACTGAATACATGAAAGAGGCAGTGGAATATATGAGAGCCAACAAACCCGCCCTCCCTTTCGACCTGAATGAAGTGATCCGTGAAATGCACCGCCCGAAAATTGGCATGATGCAACAACAAAAAGCTCCGGGATGCCCCGGTTCACAATCAAGAACCATTTCCAGGGAACCGGTGCAAGCAGCAGCTCCTTCTGGTGAGCCAGCCCCCTCAGAGCTGCGCCAATGGCCGGTACAAATGCACCTGATCAATCCTGCTGCAGGATATTTCAGAGGGAGTGACATGGTTTTGGCAGCCGATTGTGTGGCCTTTGCAATGGGAAATTTTCATAGTAAATTACTCAAAGGAAAAACCCTGGCCATTGCCTGTCCCAAACTCGACCAGGGAATGGATGTTTATATGGAAAAAATTACCAGACTTATCAATGAGGCACAGATAAACACCCTCACAGTGGTAATGATGGAAGTTCCCTGCTGCGGTGGTTTACTTCAGATTGTACAACGGGCAGCTGCACAAGCCTCAAGAAAAGTCCCCATCAAAATGATGGTAATATCTGTGGAAGGAGAGGTGCTGAAGGAAGAGTGGGTGTGAAACAATGATCAATTTATCAATGAACAGGTATCAATGATCAATTATTAAAAGTGTCCTAAACATTTTCCAAAAGGGATTTCATCCCTTAAACCCTGAATTACTTTTTTGTCTTGATACAAAAAAGTAATCAAAAAAAATCAAGACTTTGACAGCTTTCACTCTAAAAACTACGGTTCTTCCATAGAAATCGTCTAAACTCACCTCACTTGCTGCGCGCGTGAGATTCAAACAAAGACGATTTTTCGATGAAACAACCTTGTTTTTAGGCTTACCTGCCAAGGTCGGTCCTAAACAAGTTCGTAAGCACTTTCAATATATTTATCTAGGACGGAATTAATCAATTATCAATGAACAGCTTATCAGTAATCAGTTATTTTTTTACAATTAAACTACTGGCTACTGACTACTAACTAATTACTAATTTACTAAAATCTTATATCATGAGCATGTTTTGTTATCAATGTCAGGAAGCAGCCAAAGGTACAGGTTGCGAAATTAAAGGTGTTTGCGGAAAAACATCTGATGTAGCTAATCTTCAGGATCTTCTCCTTTTTGTAACAAAAGGCGTGGCCTGGTGGAGCCAGAAAGCTGATGAAGCAGGTATCCTCAATCCTGTGGCTGAAAAGTACATCATCGACTCGATGTTCATCACCATCACCAATGCCAACTTCGATCGCAACAAGATTATTGCTCAAATCAAAAAGGGCTTCGAAGTACAGGATTCATTGGCCGAAAAACTGGGAGAAACTCCTGAAAATACTCCCGAATGTGCCATCTGGAGAACCGACTCTGAAGAGGCCATGGAAGAGAAAAGTACCAGCGTTGGCGTACTTAGTCACAAAAATGAGGACATTCGTTCTCTTAAAGAATTACTCACCTATGGAATGAAAGGTATGGCTGCGTATGCAGAGCATGCACACAATCTGGGTTACCACAATGCAGAGGTGAATGCGTTCATGAAAAAAGGACTCGTTGCCACCGTTGATGAAAC
>DHQK01000273.1:2729-3368 GCA_002411085.1 Marinilabilia sp. UBA5340
TCCGTAAATCTGGGTGTTGGCAAAAATCCGGGAATACTGGTGAGCGGACACGACCTCAAAGATTTCGAAGAGCTGTTGAAACAGACTGAAGGTACAGGCATCGATATCTATACGCACAGTGAAATGCTTCCGGCCAATTATTACCCGGCATTTAAGAAATACAAGCACTTCATTGGAAACTACGGAAATTCCTGGTGGGCACAAACCAAAGAATTTGAAAGCTTCAACGGTCCTGTATTGTTAACTACCAACTGTCTGGTTCCGCCAAAAGATAGCTACAAAGAACGTGTTTACACCACCGGTGCTGCCGGTTTTGACGGATGTACACATATCCCTGAGCGGAAAGATGGTCAACCCAAAGACTTTTCAGTTCTCATCGAGCATGCCAGAAAGTGCCAGGCTCCCACTGAAATCGAGACAGGTGAAATCGTTGGCGGATTTGCACACAACCAGGTTATGGCATTGGCCGATAAAGTGGTGGATGCAGTGAAATCAGGAGCCATCAAGAAGTTTGTGGTAATGGCGGGATGCGACGGACGCGTAAGTTCACGCAGCTACTACACCGATTTTGCAAAGGAGCTACCGGAAGATTCAGTAATCCTGACTGCCGGTTGTGCCAAATACCGTTACAATAAGCTT
>DHQK01000273.1:3631-3849 GCA_002411085.1 Marinilabilia sp. UBA5340
CAAATACCGTTACAATAAGCTTAAACTGGGCGATATCGGCGGAATTCCAAGAATTCTGGATGCCGGTCAGTGTAACGACTCCTACTCACTGGCAGTCATTGCATTGAAGCTAAAAGAGGTATTTGGTCTTGATGACATCAATGAGTTGCCCATTGTTTACAATATTGCATGGTATGAGCAAAAAGCTGTAATTGTGTTGCTGGCACTGCTCTCTTTGG
>DHQK01000238.1:0-25167 GCA_002411085.1 Marinilabilia sp. UBA5340
CTTAAACATTATTTTTGCAAACAAAAACCGGGAAATGGAAATAAAACTCATCAACCAGCCTTTCAGTATCCTTAGCACCTTCGTCGCTGAATTAAGGGATGTCAACATCCAGCATGATCCGCTCCGATTTCGTAAAAACCTCGAAAGAATCGGAGAAATTTTTGCCTACGAAATCAGCAAGACTTTCACCTATGAAGAAACAGAAATCACTACTCCCCTGGGAATGGCTCGTGAAGGACTTCCGCAGGAAAAGCTGGTGGTAACATCGATTCTAAGGGCCGGAGTGCCACTGCACAACGGGTTGCTTAATTACTTTGACCGGGCAGAAAACGGTTTTGTTTCTGCTTTTAGAAAATACAACGAGGAAGGGGAATTTAAAATTCACATTGAATATATCTCTGCACCCGACCTGAATGGAAAAACAGTGGTAATGGCTGATCCGATGCTGGCAACCGGATCATCACTTGAACTTGCTTACCAAGCCATAAAAGCCAACGGAACCCCGGAGCACGTGCACATGGTAAGTATCGTTGCCAGTCAGGCGGGGGTTGAGTACATTCAAAACATGCTGGAAGATGAACCCGTAACTCTTTGGCTGGCTACGGTAGACGATGAGCTAAACGCCAAGTCATATATAGTCCCGGGACTGGGTGATGCAGGAGATTTGGCCTATGGCCCAAAGCTTTAATGTGCCGCAACACGAGTCACTTCTCCCTGATCCGGACATTCTGACAGGAGCATACGGATGCTTTTTTTCAACACGGGATGGATCAAGTCAGGAGCTAACTCATAAAGGGGCACCAGCGTAAAACGCCTTAAATGTAAACGGGGATGTGGTACCACCAATTGTTTGGTTTCAATGATTTTATCCTCATAAAACAAGATATCAATATCCAACAGACGACCTTCATAATGAGTGGTCGTCTTTTTTTTACGCCCCATTGTCTTCTCAATCTGCTGGGTAATGTTCAACACTTGCAAAGGCGACAGTTTGGTTTCCACAAAAACCACCTGATTCAAAAACCATTGCGAATCCTCAAACCCCCACGGAGGGCTCTGATACAGAGATGAAGTGAGTTTCACAACCCCAACTTCCTCTGCAAGTTTTTTAACAGCTTCTCTAAATATTTGTTGTGTATCTCCCCTGTTGCCCCCGAGAAGAAAAAAAACTCCTGCCATGAACAAATGAATATTTTTTCGCAAATTTGTACAAGGATAACATAAATTTCAAAAACTTGCTGCATTTTCATGAATGTTGATCAAGAACCATGCAGCATAATACATTTACCAAATAAAAAATGACCCTAAAAGAAAACTAAAATGAAGAAATTTCTAAAGTACACCCTTGCCGTAATCGTTGGATCAATTGTGTCTCTCAGTCTCCTGATGCTGGGATTCTTTATTATCGTTGGAATCTTTGCCGCTGCAGGTAAGCAGGAAGTTACCGTAAAAGACAATTCATTACTGGTATTAAAACTCGACGGTCCCATCGTTGAAAGAGCAGCGGATGATCCGTTTGCAGAAATCATGGCTGAACTGACCGGGGAAGCAGCTCCCATGGGGCTCAACAAAATACTGGAAAGTATCAAAAAAGCCGGTCGTGACGAACGAATCAAAGGAATTTACCTGGAATCCGGAATGGTTCTGGGAGGACAAGCGACCATAGAAGAAATCAGAAATGCCCTGTTGGATTTCAAAAAAACCGGAAAATTCGTCATCAGTTTTGCACCTGTTTACACCCAGAAATCTTACTACCTGGCATCGGCCGCAGACCGCATTTACCTGCCTCCTGCCGGGATGCTCAACTTCCAGGGACTTTCATCACAAAGAACTTTTTACAAAAATACACTTGAAAAACTGGGTATAGATGTCCAGGTATTCCGTCACGGACAGTTTAAATCGGCCATTGAGCCGTTCACACGCACCGACATGAGTGAGGCGGCCCGTTTGCAAACCCTCACCTACGTCAACTCCTTATGGGATCAGATTACCAAAAATGTGGCTCAAAGCCGGAATTTATCTCCTGAAAGACTTAATGAAATTGCCAATCAGGCTCCCATGTTTCAGACCGATGAATTCCTCCTGAACTCGGGCCTTCTGGACGATCTCAAATACAAAGACGAAGTACTAAACGAATTAAAAGATTCCACCGGCACGGACTATAAGAAAGATTTGAACAGTATCGGAATCAGACAATATGCAAAAGCCTATGTGGCTGACAATTTCAAGGGAATTTCCAAAAACAAAATTGCCATTATCTATGCCGAAGGAGCCATTGATACCGGCCAGGATGGAATCCAATCCGAAGATCTTTCACGTACCATCCGTCAGGCCCGTCGCGACTCCTCCATCAAAGCCGTAGTGTTGAGAATCAACTCTCCGGGTGGTTCAGGAATGGGATCGGAAATCATCTGGCGTGAAGTACAACTGACGGCCGACACCAAGCCCCTGATCGTCTCAATGGGAGATCTTGCAGCCTCGGGAGGGTATTATATTGCCTGTGCAGCAGACACCATCGTAGCCCATCCCAATACTCTTACAGGATCCATCGGCGTTTTTGGAATGATTCCCAACTTCAAAGGATTTTTTGATAAAATTGGTATCACATCAGATGTGGTCAACACCAATAAATTTTCAGACATGCCGGCAATCACAAGACCTTTCCGCCCCGAGGAAAAGGAAATTATGCAGACTTACATAGAGCATTTTTATAAGTTCTTCATTCAACGTTGCGCCGATGGTAGATCCACCACCCTGGAAGCCATTGACGAAGTGGGCCAGGGACGTGTCTGGAGCGGTCAAAACGCGATCGACATCAACCTGGTTGATGTATTGGGCGGCATAGATACTGCCGTGAATATTGCTGCCGAAAAGGCCGATATTGCTGATGATTACAGGATTGTAGAACTACCTGAAGTTCTTCCACCATTTGAACAGCTAATGAAAGATCTTACAGGAAACGCTTCTGCCTACATGAAAACCCTGTTCTTTGGTAATTCTGAATACGTACAGTACATAAATACCATCGAACAACTGAAAGAGGCTTATCCTGTTCAGGCCCGTTTGCCCTATGAGATTTCAATCAACTAAATAATTTCAATTGCGTTAGGCAGAGGCGCATAAGGTTCCTACTTTATGCGCCTCTGCTATTCCAAAGGGCTTTGCCATGAAATTTTCTTTTCGACTCTTACTTTTTCCATTTTCGTTGCTGTACTGTCTGATTACCGCAACACGGAATCTGCTATACGACAGAGGCATCAAAAAGTCTACTCGCTACAAAATCCCTGTCATCTCCATTGGAAACCTCACGGTAGGAGGCACAGGCAAAACCCCAATGAGCGAAATGCTGATTAAAATGTTACTCCCCGAATATCAGTGTGCGATCCTAAGCAGGGGGTATGGCCGAAAAACAAGAGGCCCTGTTTTGGCAGACGAACATGCTTCGGCAGTTTCCATTGGGGATGAACCAATGCAGATGAAAACCAAATTTCCGGGATTGACGGTAATGGTAGCTGAACAAAGAACATTAGGCATGGAGCTTTTGCTCAAACAAACCTTGCCACCCGAGGTGGTGCTTCTGGACGATGCTTTCCAGCACCGGGCTGTGACTCCCGGCTTGTCTATTCTCGTGATGGATTATTTCAGACCCGTATACAAAGATTTCTGTATGCCGGCAGGAAATCTTCGGGAACCCGGAAGCGGGAAAAAACGGGCCGACATTCTGGTGGTCAACAAATGTCCGAAAACCCTTGATTTCAAAGAAAAAGATTCTATCACAAAAAAAATAAACCCCACACCCCAACAAAAAATCTATTTCAGCTCCATCGGATATGGTACATTGCAGCCCATAAATGAGAAAGCATCATTTGAGATAACGAAAAAAACCAAGATACCTGTACTTGCAATTGCTGGTATAGGGAACCCCGCCCCGTTTTTTAAAGAAGCTGCGGGATATGCTTCCCGCCTTGAGAAGATAGCATTCCCTGATCATCATGATTTTTCAGATGCAGATATACAAAAGATCAGCAACGAACTTCAGAAATTAGGTTCCGAAGCGATTGTGGTTACCACAGAAAAAGATGCGGTAAGACTCAGGGGCAAAGATTTATCACCTTTATTATCGCAAAAAATTTGGTATATTCCCATTGAGTTGGAAATACTCTTTAATGAACAGGACTCTTTTTTTAAAACCGTAAAAAATTATGTTGGAAAAAATCAATGAAACAGCATCGTTTCTAAAACAAAACTATGACACATCCGCCAGAGTGGGAATTATTCTTGGCACAGGCCTGGGCGGACTTGTAAAAGAAATAGAAATCAAGGAGACCGTTTCGTACGGAAAGATCCCCAACTTCCCGGTTTCAACCGTTGAAGGTCACGAAGGACGTCTGATTTTTGGATCCATCCGGGGGACAGAAATTGTGGCCATGCAGGGACGTTTTCATTATTACGAAGGTTACGACATGAAAGAGGTCACTTTTCCGGTACGTGTAATGAAAGCCCTGGGAATTGATCACCTGATCGTGTCCAATGCCAGTGGCGGATTGAATCCCGATTTCCAGGTCGGCGACATTATGGTCATCACTGATCATATCAATATGTTTGGCGACAATCCTTTGATGGGTAAAAATCATGAGGAATTGGGCCCAAGATTTCCGGACATGAGCGAGCCATATAGCAAAAAGCTCACCGAAAAAGCCCTGGAAATCGCCCAAAACAACGGCATTTCGCTCAAAACCGGAGTATATGTGGGAACCGCAGGCCCTACCTTCGAAACACCCGCAGAATACAAATTTTTCCGGGTTATCGGTGGCGATGCTGTGGGTATGTCTACCGTCCCTGAAGTCATTGTGGCCCGTCATTCAGGAATGACCTGCTTTGGGGTAAGTATCATAACCGACTCGGGTGTTCCGGGACAAATTGTGGAAATCTCCCATGAAGAAGTACAACAGGTAGCTGCAGCTGCAGAACCGAAAATGACCAAAGTCATTGCCGAACTTGTGGGAACACTATAATATCAACAATGAGGATGTACTAAAAGTCAGTATTTTATTTTTTAATTCTGAAAGAAGTGAAAAATCTTATTCCAGTATTAAAAAACGATTGAACACCATCAATTATGGCTTTTAATACATCCTCTTATCTGCTTATTCCATTTCGATATCCGGATAAAGAAAATCGTTAAAAGGAAAACGCGTAACATGGATCTTCACCACTTCGCGATACAGCAATTCCCTGAACTCATCGAAGTTGGTTTTTTCTTTAGCTGAAATAAAGATACTTTGCGCATCTTTGGCCATCCAACTCTTTTTCAGATCGTCCAACGAATAGTTTTCGCGGGTAGCCGGTGTCAGATCATCCTCCTCTTTTTCGGTATAAGAAAACGCATCTACTTTATTAAATACCATGACCATTGGTTTTTCCCGGTCATCAATTTCATGCAGCGTTTTATTCACCACCTCTATCTGCTGCTCAAATCCGGGATGTGAAATATCCACCACATGCAGCAGTATATCTGCTTCACGCACCTCATCAAGCGTAGATTTGAACGATTCCACCAGATGGTGCGGCAACTTCCTGATAAAACCGACCGTATCGGCCAGCAAAAATGGGAGATTTCCCACAACCACCTTCCTAACTGTGGTATCCAGGGTGGCGAAAAGCTTATTCTCAGCAAACACCTCACTTTTGGCCAGTGTATTCATCAAGGTACTTTTGCCAACATTGGTATACCCCACCAACGCCACACGCACCAATTTGCCACGATTTTTCCGTTGCGTAGCCATCTGGCGGTCTATCTTCTGCAGATCATTCTTAAGCTTGGATATTTTATCACGTATAATCCTGCGATCGGTCTCAATCTCCTTCTCCCCCGGGCCACGCATACCAATACCTCCACGTTGACGTTCCAAGTGAGTCCACATCCGGGTAAGACGGGGCAACAGATACTGATACTGGGCCAATTCTACCTGAGTTTTGGCATGTGCTGTCCGCGCACGCCGGGCAAAAATATCCAGAATAAGATTGGTACGATCAAGTATTCGACGCCTGAAAGCACCTTCCAGGTTTCTAAGCTGAGAAGGAGTCAGTTCATCATCAAAAATAATGGCATTGACATCTTCATGCACCTTTACATATTCGATAATTTCCTCGAGCTTTCCACTACCCACAAAATAACGTTTATCAGGCATAGGCAGCGACTGCACAAAACGCTTTACAGGCTCGGCGCCGGCTGTTTCAGCCAGAAAAGCCAACTCATCCAGATATTCCTCCACTTCCCTTTCCGAGACATCAGGAGTACGAATGGCCACCAAAACGACCTTTTCAAGTTCTTTCTCTGTAGATATTAATTCATTCATGTAATCTGCATATATGATATTAGTCCTGTAAGAGCCTAAATGTTAAAAACATTAGGCACTTATCAAGGAATTCATTTTTTCAATCTGTTTATATTTCACAGGATACAAAAGTAATTGATTTACATGAAAAGAGCACCTGTCTGTCATCAATATCCTAATAAACAAGAGTCAGATGCCTGAAAAGCAAAAAAGCCCGGTAAAACCGGGCTTTTCTTTATTTCAATAAATGTTAATCGCGTCTTATTGAAGCACGAAGTTAATGGGCACTGTATAAGAAACCCTTACAGCTTTACCACGCTGCTTACCAGGCTTCCACTTAGGCATGTTCTTAACAACACGAAGTGCTTCTTTGTCAAGACTGGGATCTACACCCCGTGCAATTTGCACATCTGTAACGGATCCATCAGTATTGATTACAAACTTCACATAAACACGACCCTGAATTCCGTTCTCCTGAGCAATGACAGGATACTCTACAGAAGTTCCAAGATACTTGTGCAAAGCAGCATCTCCACCAGGGAATTCCGGCATGTCCTCAACGATAAAGAATACAGGAGCCTCTTCCTCTTCTTCTTCGGGAGCCATATCAGAGAAGTCCACTTCCATTTCTTCAGTGGCTTCAGTATCCTCAATGACCAATTCCTCTTCCAGTTCCACGTCGTCTTCCACAATATTCAATACGTCGGTCACTTTCGGTGGTGGCGGCGGCGGTGGTGGTTTCACTTCTTCCTGAGTCGTGATCGGAATGATCTCCTCCTCTACTTCCTCTTCTTCAATCTTAAAACCTTCGTTAACATCTGCATCTGTTGATGTCCATTCAAAGGCGATGAAAACCAGAGAAAGCACCACAACAAGTCCGATCTGCATAAAGACCGTCTTCTTGCTTTCCAAATCTGCTTTTGGCGACTTTTTTACTTCCATAATAAAAATCGAATTTTGGTGCCTAAAAATTAATGTCTCTTACTGCTTTTCAATGTTGATCTTTTAACGAGCAACTCGTTTTTCTCATTTGAGAGGCTAAAAATAGGATTTTATAATCAAATCCAAGCACTTTTTATAGTTCTTTTTAATAATTCAAAATAAGAACAACCTCTCGGAAAACATTTTTTCCTTTTGAAAAACAACATTTTAACAGTAATAAAATAACAAAAACCAATCCAAACCACATTTTTTTCGGAATTCCTTTGGCCAAATTCCCGATTTTCTTTTATATTTGCAACTCGAAAATCGGGGGTGTAGCTCAGTTGGCTAGAGCGCGTGACTGGCAGTCACGAGGTCAGGGGTTCGACTCCCCTCATCTCCACTTTCTTTATAGTAATATACGAACAACCGGACAAAACGTCCGGTTTTTTTGTTTTTATTAATATCATTTTCAGAAAGTTTAACAGCCGCTCTTTCGGTTATTAATTGTAAGCCTTAAATTTGTGACTTCAACGGCATGCATTGCGCAACCTGCAATTCCGGATACTTTTTAACGTCTCAACAATTCAGAAAACACCCATGACAGACAACTCAGGGAAAATCATAAAAAGCATCAACCCCAGCAAGATTATCCTGCCAATTCTTATCGGATTGTCGGTAACAGGTTTTTTGCTTTACCGGGAGTTCGAACCGGGAAGTTTTCGATTTGTCAGCTTCACCGGATGGTCTGTTTTCTGGTTACTGGTTTCTTTCATTCTGATGGCCGTACGGGATTTCGGTTACATGCTGCGCATACGCATTCTAACCAATAAAGAATTGTCATGGCGTAAAACTTTTAACATTATAATGTTATGGGAATTCACCTCAGCCATAACGCCTTCAGCTATTGGGGGAACCAGTGTGGCCATATTCTTTCTGACCAAAGAGGGTGTCAGGGTAGGAAGAAGTACGGCGGTAGTAATGGTTACCTCTTTTCTGGATGAACTATATTTTATTTTGACCTTTCCCATCATCCTGCTTCTGCTGGGACGTTCAGATGTGTTTATTCTGGATGCTGCAGATGCAGCACTTCCCTGGTACAAAAACAACTTTTTCCTCCTGGCCATGGGTGGTTACACCATAAAACTACTATATACGCTGATTTTGAGCTATGGCCTTTTCATCAATCCACGAGGCTTAAAATGGCTGTTATTAATGATTTTTAAACTCCCCATCATTCGAAAATGGCGTCCGCAAGCCAACGAATCCGGGACAGATCTCATCCAAACTTCCAAAGAGTTCAGTGACTGGCCTTTTTCGAAATGGCTGAAAGCTTTTGCGGCCACTTTTTTTAGCTGGACATCCCGTTACTGGGTGGTTAACACACTTATCATAACTTTCCTTGGAATTCAATGGCTCAACTGGGAAGATCACTTTCATGTTTTTGCCAAACAACTGGTCATGTGGATTATGATGCTTATCAGTCCTACACCTGGTGGAAGCGGATTTGCCGAATATGTATTTAAGGAGTTTCTGGCCGCCTTCATTCCTGCAGGTACTGGTATTGCCATGGCTTTCATGTGGCGAATGGTCAGCTATTATCCATACCTTCTTTTTGGAACCTTCATGGTACCTCGCTGGATAAGAAGACATTTTCTTAGTCGTAAAGTCAAACAATAAATACTGCATGTTCTGCGTTCTTCTATTTAAAGTATCGTTTGACCAATCGCCACAAATCAATGACTAAACAGATGATTTAAAAACAATTACATTGTAACTTGCATTTTGACCAGAGCACTGACATTTCGCCTTGCCTTCACCCCGAAAACCTGCAAAAACATCCATTATTTTTCCTGATTTTACAACGCATTACTCGCAAAAATGGCATGCATCTGCAGGTCATTCCTGATGAAATCAGGCAAAGCTACATAAGCCCTGTATCAGGAATCACAAAGAAGAGCCCTACCCATCATTGTTTTTATATCTGGCAAAACCAACTACCTGACCCATAAATCGAAGATAGTTTCAGAATACTTATACAAACCGGGATATTGCGTGAAAACTTCAAGGGTTAATTTTTTTGTCTGTGTTGTTTTGGCTTTTACATTATTCCAAAGTTGCAGAAACAACCATGCGTCGGGGCACGAAACCGGGCCTGACCTCGTAATTTATTGCGAGAACGGGATTCTCGGCCCCTTGAAAGAAATAGCCACAAATTTTGAGGACAGCACGGGGCTGCAATTGTCCATTCAGAATGACTGCGCCAGAAATCTGACCAGCCTGATTCATTATCGCAATGAAGCGGACATTTTTATTCCTGATGCAAAGCAGGGACTTGAAAAACTGTTCTTATCATCACCGGATATTATAAAAGATTCTGTTTCTCTTGGAGAGCAAAAACTCTTATTCATTGTAGCAAAGGGCAATCCGGCCAAACTCTCAGGATCCATTAATACTCTTACAGATCCGGCTAACGGAATTATTCTGGCCAATCCGGAAAGCAGCACCCTTGGACATATCTCAGGCAGCTTTTTGAAAAAACATCAAATTTATGACCAGGTGATGAACTCCGTCCTTTTTCTAACCGCTGACTCCAGAAGCCTGGTAAGAAATATTGCCTCCAACCATGCCTCTCTGGCAATCGCGTGGGAATCGGACTACCTGACCAACAGCATCAGAAAAAAAGCGGATACCCTCAGCATTCAGTCCTCCTTTCTCAACTATCCGGCCATGGCTGTTTCGCTGACATCAGGAAAAAACCAGAAAAACGCAGCACATTTCTTAAAGGAATTACAAACAACAAAATCAAAAAAAATATTTGAAAAGTATGGTATCACAACTGCTGTTCCCAATAATTTATAATCGAATCAGGTTAAATAATCCTTTAATTGTTGTATCTTTCATCAAGTCTGACTATTTTACCAATTCCTCTGCGGTGAAGGAAGAAATAAATATTCGTAACCGACGAGAGGGAATACGGCAACACCGATGACACTTCTTAAAGCATATACAATTGGGCCTGAAAACAAGAACGAATATTTTAAAAAAGCTGCCTTTCGGGCAGAATAGAGGTTTTTTTAAGGAACCGCTGATCAATAAACTATATCTCCTTTTGGGGATTTTTATTTTTACAATTGCTGCTATTCTGACCATTGGAAACTACTTCGACAAGACACATACACTTCACTACCAGAACAGCATCAGAAATCAGGAGCAAAAACAACGCATAGAATCATTACTTAAAGAAAACCTGCTTAATACTAACTTAAATTTCAGATCTTATTCTTCTGTAACCCATCCACAACAACTCACAAACCTCCAAAACAGCATCAGGCTAAGTATTAATCGTAGTCTGAAGATGCTTGAAAAACTTGATAAAGGCGGCAGCGTTACTGTAGTGAAGGCCGTCAACATGAAAAATGCCGACCAGATCACGGAAGTGATCGAGTACCAGAAGGATGAATTTGCCGGAACTATTCCAGAGATCAGAGATATCCCCCCCATGCTTTACGAGCTGCAATCGCTGAGTGCCAAAATCACCGGATCACTCAAAGGGCATTTTGCTGCCGGAAGCCCTATCGCCAAAGAAAACCTTGAATCCATATCCTTTTATCAGAAACAGGCAGAAAGCATTTTTTCCAGAATCTATGAAATCGAAAACCAGGTTTCTTTTAAAATAAGCAAAACCATATCTGATCTCAATGACCAGAGTATCTCTGCCTTTGAACAATTTTCCAGAATCAAATACCTGAGTTTATTTCTGTTTTCCTTGCTGGTGACATTTGTTACTTTTATCATCATCAATCAAATCCGGGTGGTCATCATTCACCGGCGCAAAGCTGAAGAGACCAACACCAAGCTACTCAAGGCTGTGGAGCAAAGCCCGGTTTCCATAATGATTACCAATACAAGTGGCATCATTGAATATGTAAATAAATCGTTTGAGCAGAAAAATGAACTCACCAAAAAGGAGATCGAAGGAACCAGTTTGCACCTGCTACAATCTGACAACGATGACGAGTTCGCCAAAATTCTGCTCGAAAACATTCAGGAAGGCAAGACCTGGACCGGTGAAATACAATCGACCAATAAAAAAGGAGAAACAGTCTGGGACAAAATCTATATTACGCCTGTACTTAACGAAGAAAACACCATCTCCAATTTTATTGCCATAAAAGAAGATGTAACCGAAAAACGGCTCCTGACGCAATCGCTGAAAGAATCCATAAAAACCCTCAAGACCATTACCGAAAACCTTCCAGTGGGAATTCTCATCACCGACCAGGACCAAACGATTACAGAAATCAACAGCACCGCAGCGACTATAATGGGATTCGACAATCTGGAAGAGGCTCAAAAGCAAGTAAGCAATCAGGAATACAATAAGCTTTTTGAAACACTTAAAAAGGAAAAATACCACGACGATGCATCCGGACTAACGATATCAACCCTGGAGGAACGTTTAAATTTTCAACAAAACAACATCTCCCGCATCATTCTTAAAAATATTATTCCTCTCAAAATCAACAATAAAGAGGTTCGACTCGAAGCCTTTATGGACATAACGGCCCAAAAGGAAATGCAACACCGCGAGGCGGAAGCCAACAAAGCCAAATCGGAATTTCTGGCAAACATGAGCCATGAAATCCGTACACCAATGAATGGCATCATCGGGGCCACCGAATTGCTGGGTCAAACCCGTCTGAATCGTGACCAGCAAAACATTATCACCATTATCAGCCGATCGTGCGACAACCTGCTCAATATCATCAATGACATTCTGGACTTCTCCAAAATTGAAGCAGGGAAAATGAAAATTGAAAAATACCCCTTCAACATCAGATCCACCGTAGATTATCTTCTTGATCAAATGGCTTTTAGAAGCCACGATAAAAACCTGGAACTCATTGCATCGGTAGAGGAAACGATCCCTTCCAGTCTCATTGGCGATGAAGGTCGCCTCATTCAGATCATCATAAACCTGATGGGCAACGCTGTTAAATTCACCCAGGAAGGAGAAGTGGTTCTGAAAGTTGACATGGAAAAACATGAAGGCAAATTAATTCATATTCATTTTGCCATTGAAGATTCAGGAATAGGGATTCCACCTGACAAAAAGGAGAGAATTTTTGAGTCTTTCACACAGGCCGATGGTTCCACCACCCGGAAATACGGAGGAACAGGGTTGGGCACAAGCATCTCCAAAATGCTGGTGGAATTAATGGGTGGAAAAATCTGGGTAGAAAGCCCAAATCCCAACTTTGCCTGGTCTAAGGAAAATCCTGGATCTGTCTTTCATTTTACTCTGCCATTTAGCATTGACAAGAAACAAATTGAGAATGAATTTAGAAATCCCCGGATGAAATCCATCAAAGCACTCATTGTTGATAATCATAAAACCAATCTGCTTTTGCTGCGAAAAGCCTTTCATAACTGGGGCATCACGCCAATGGCAGTCAACGATGAAAAATCTGCCATTGATATCCTTTCGGAAGACTCCGCCTATGATCTGATACTCATTGATTCCCATATTTTCAGCAAGAAGAACGAGAGCCGGATCAACGAAATCAAAGAGATATCTCCAAACATAAAAACGCTACTATTTGCTTCTCAAAACAAACACCAGTTTGAGGGATTTGATACAGTTTTGGAAAAACCCATCAAACATACGGAATTGTATCACACCATTAACCAACTGGTATTCGGGATTCAACCCGAAAAAGACAATATGCCCAATGTTTCTGCCCCCAAAAACAACAAACGGATTTTACTGGTGGAGGACAACCCCATCAACCAAAAAATAACAGAAAAAATGCTTGGACGCATAGGCTTACTCACAGCCATTGCACAAAACGGACAAGAAGCTCTGGATCTGATTTTACTGGAAAATGAGACTTTTGATGCCATATTGATGGACGTTCAAATGCCTGTGCTGAACGGGCTGGATGCTACCCGTGAAATGCGAAAAGCCGGCATTTCAATCCCTATCATTGCAATGACTGCCAATGTATTGAAGGGCGACCGAGAAGCTTGCCTGGAAGCCGGGATGAACGACTACATAGGAAAACCCGTAAAACTTAATGACCTACAACACACCATTCAAAAATGGGTTTGATAATGGAGAGTTACTACAAAAAATATTGAGCGGCAATAGTACCAAGGACAAGCAGCCACAACAACGATTCCCTTAGGATTTTTGACTTCATTTTATCAAACCAGAAGGAAATAGCAATTGCCGGTCCTATGGCTACCAGCGGTGTTAATTCAACCGAGAAAAACGGAGTCAGACATAAAGCTGCAGTTACAAGAATAAGCCAGATAACCACTCTCAGGTATTTTCGGGTAATAATTTTCTGTGTGGGCATGTAGCGAACAAGTGTGACCAATCCGGCCAGCGTAAACAAGGTTACCGCCGGAAGGTATATCTGGGAAGTCAGGTTGTGATCAAATTGTCCGGTATTGGAAAAAAGATTTAGGACAAAATAGATACCGAATTCTTCCACATTGGCAAAAACAAAGAAATAGCCAGCGCTAAGAATAAAAGGCAATAACACCCCCAAAAAACTGGCGATAAAGGATCTAAATGTAAGCACGCGCAGGATCCCCATTACAATTACCAGCATAGGATAGAGATAAATACCCCGGGCATACATCAGTACCCCCACCCCTAACAAAACACCACCATCGAAGGCCCTTACCTCCTTACGTGATGAATGAGGAGCACCCATAAGCCGTTCTAAAGCCAACAAGAAAAGCAGGGTAAACATCCAGACTGTATGAAGCTGCTGAACAGACAAAAACGCACTGACCAATAGTCCGTAAATAAGAGCAGGCAACACCGATTGCTGCCCGAGTAAACCATAACGGCCAACCATACGGTTGACCGTAAATGCAATCAAAATTGCCAGAACAAAAGATAAAGCTGCTGCCCAAAATACACTTTGCCCAAATACAGGACGAACCAACCACTCCCAAAGTGGCATTGACATTCCGTCAAAACTAATTGGCTGCAATCCATCAAAAAGAAAAACCCTGACCCAAAACAAGAGAATAACAAAAGGGACAAGAATAAAAGCGGTTAGGCTATTATTGTGCAACGTCCTGTAGAGCATGTTCAAACTACTTTAAATCAAATCCGATATCCTTCCGGAAATACTTATTTTCAAATTGTATGTTTTCAGCATTCTCATAGGACTTCTTAAGTGCCTCATCCATAGAATCTCCGAGCGATGTGACGGCAAGCACCCGTCCCCCTGAGGTTATCACTCCATTGCTACTTGTAGTCCCTGCATGAAAAACAATACTGCCTTCTACGTGATCAAGGCCCAAAATGTTCTTCCCTTTTTCATATTTTCCGGGATATCCACCTGAAACCATCATAACAGTGACGGCAGTGCGGGTATCAAAACGGGGTGTAAGTTCTTTTAAACGACCTGATGCAACAGCTTTAAAAACCTCAACAATATCGGATTGGAAGCGGGGCATTACCACTTCTGTCTCGGGGTCTCCCATGCGCACATTGTATTCGATAACAAAAGGATCTCCATCCACTTTTATCAGCCCAAAAAAGATAAATCCTTTATAATCTATTCCGTCGGACTTCAGCCCCTCCACCGTGGGTCGAATAATTCGTTTCTCCACTTTTTCCATAAACTCCTCATCGGCAAAAGGAACCGGAGAGACAGCTCCCATACCTCCTGTATTCAGTCCTGTATCGCCTTCCCCGATACGTTTATAATCTTTTGCCTCCGGCAGTATCATATAACCGTGACCATCAGTCACCACAAAAACAGAAAGTTCAATTCCAGAGAGAAACTCCTCAATAACGACGGTATCACTTGCTTTCCCAAACTTTCCACCGAGCATCATCTGCAATTCATTGCGGGCCTCATCAATATCGTCAATAATAAGCACTCCTTTCCCGGCAGCCAATCCATCAGCTTTAAGGACGTAAGGGGCCTTCAGAGTTTCCAGAAAACGTTCCCCCTCATCAATGGTATCAGCAGTTACGGCAAGATATCGGGCAGTAGGTATTTTGTGCTGCATCATAAACTGCTTGGCAAATTCTTTACTTCCCTCAAGTTGAGCTCCCCGGGCCGACGGGCCTATAACAGGTATGGCAGACAATTCAGGATCATTGAGGAAAAAATCGGAAATCCCTTTGACCAGCGGCACCTCAGGGCCCACGACCACCATATCAATATTATTTTTGAGCGCAGCCCGCTTTACACCGTTGAAATCCTCCGGATCCACATCCAGATTATTCCCCAGTAAAGCTGTCCCTGCATTTCCTGGTGCAATAAACAGGTTATCAAGCAATGGACTTACACGCATTTTCCAGGCAAGGGCATGCTCCCTGCCACCGGATCCCAGAAGCAAAATATTCATAACGTTCTCTTGTTTTGATTTATTGAAGTCAATAATTCTGTTGTATAACCGTTGTTCTTTATCCAAGTCAGTACTGCAGGAAGAGCGATTTTCAGATTAGGCCAGGCTTTAAGTGAATCATGAAATACAATGACTGATCCGGGTCTGATATTTTCCAACACATTCTCAATCACCTGCCGGGGCGTTAGTGATCTGTCATAATCACAAGACAACACATCCCACAATACAACCTTCAACCCCTTTCGACGAATAGCAGGAATCCACCACGGGAAAATAATCCCATGCGGAGGACGATACCACTTCACGGATCCGGTAAAACCAAGGCAGGTATCTATATCCTTCAGAAAAGCCTTTTTCCCAAGTTGATGACCGGGCGTATGTTGGTAACCATGGTTGCCAACCTGACAATCACTTTGCTGCAATAACTGAAATACTCCCGGGTATTTTCGAACATTGTCCCCCACACAAAAAAAAGTGCCTTTGGCATCATACTTTTCCAACTGCTCCATTACCCAGGGCGTTACACCCGGAATGGGACCATCATCGAATGTCAGAAACACACATTTTTTGCTGGTTTTTTCCCGCCACAATGCATCGGGAAAAAACCAACGGATCCATTCGGGAGGACGTACTATCCAGGATTTCTTTTTACTCAAAGAACCCCATTTTCTGAAGACTTGCATCATACTCCTGATCAAGTTGCTCCAGCATCTCATCACGTTCAAACGTTTCTGCAACCCTGGTTATCTCTCCATAAATGGCCATATTCCGTCGAATATCATTCATCACGGTATTACGTTTCCGGGGAGCCAGAGAAAGGAAATAGTCCAGTTCCTGGAAATTGACATTGGCCAGATCTTTCAGTATTTCATCACCCTTCTCAAATTCATCGGCCCGGTAATAACTCTCTGCAAGGAAAATGGAGAAATAGTTATGAGGTACTTTGTCTGAAGGCAACACATCCATTGCTTTGTCAAGCACATTCAATGCCTTCTGAGTTTTTCCTTCATCCAGGAGTGAAGTCGCCAGACGCCCCATATTATTTCGGATGTTGATGGCCATCCGCTGATGGTTTTCATCCAGATAAACCCGGGGATCTTTAAAGTTTTCCAAATTGTAAACTTCCATAAAGTTCCGGTAGGCCTTTTCGGTATCTACACGTCCTGTCAGACCTTGTTGACTACCGGCCTTAATGGGAACAATGCGGTATCCAAAGCCTTCGAGCTGAAAGTATTTGTCCAGTCCAATGTAATTATCACTACCAACAGTCACCGCATAAAAAATGGGGCGCTCCCAATCGTTATGAGCAAGCATATCGAGCACAATCATCTCATTTTTCAGAATATAATCCTTACCACCCAGTTTAATCTGCATGGCAGAATCAAGCAAATGCGCATATTGCTCGCTAACGTAGCCCTTTTGAAGCAGCTTCAGACTGTCGGCAGCCAGGGTAAAGGAATTGGATGGCAGATATTCTATACGTCCGCTGTAGCCGGGAACACGTTTAGTACGCTCATTTTCACTTTTCAGAAAACCAAGTGCTTCTTTGAGATCGGCATCTCCCTCCACCCGGTTGATAACATAAACCATATCGCGTGTTCCGGTCACATACTCATCGTGTTCAAATGAAATTGGCAATGGATCAGACTCATAGGACTTTCGTTTCATCTGATCGATGTACCAATCGGTTTGCAGATAGCTAAGATTACATACCCTTACATCGGTACGCACCCCTTCCACTTCCTGCACATACCACAGCGGGAAAGTATCGTTGTCACCATTGGTATAAATGATACCATCTTCATCGATCGTATTAAGATAATTGATCGCCAGATCCCGCGCAATTGTACGATGGGAGCGGTCATGATCGTCCCAGTTCTCGGCTGCAAGGATACCCGGAACCAATCCGAGAGCTACTAATGTAGAAACCACCGCAGCACCTTTGCCTCCTATTATTTTTCTGAAAGCATCCACCAGGGCAAGCACTCCTAATCCAATCCATATAGAAAACGCATAAAACGATCCTGCATAGGCATAATCACGTTCTCGTGGTTGCAACGGGGTTTGATTAAGATACAATACAATGGCCAAACCGGTAAGGAAAAACAACAGCATGACCACCCAAAAGCCCTGCTTACCCTGACGTCCTGAGCCATACTGAAACAGCAGACCGATAAGTCCGAGCAATAATGGAAGAAAATAATAAGTGTTGCGTGCAGGGTTTTCTTTCAAATAATCAGGAAGCTTACTCTGATCTCCGTACATAGCATTATCAATGAACGGAATTCCTGAAATCCAGTTACCATGATGCATCTCCCCATGACTTTGGATATCGTTCTGACGCCCGGCAAAGTTCCACATAAAATAACGCCAGTACATGTGCCTTATCTGATAGTTGAAGAAGAACTTAAGATTTTCACCAAAAGTAGGCAACTGAATGGTGCGGGGTTCTCCTGACTGATCCATGATAGTCACCGGTCGCCCTTCAATGTTGGCCCACTTTTTATATTCAGAGATATGACTGGCCTGACGGCTATACATCCTGGGGAAAAAAGTGGTTGTATTGTCTGTAAAGACATACTCCGGGCGGTATTGCACAATTTCATATTTCCCGTTCTTTTTAATCCTTACAGGACTACCCTGCTTTTCGTTGGACGCCTGACGATCTATCTCAGAGTTGTAATATTCTCCAACAAAAAGCGGGCGATCACCATACTGCTCCCGGTTCAGATACGAAATTAAAGAAAACACGTTATTGGGAGAATTCTGATCCATAGTAGGATCAGCAGCTGAACGAATAACGATCATGGCAAAAGAAGAATATCCCAGAATAATAACCGTAATGGCGGTTAATGCCGTATTCAGCACCACCTTCTTTTTGGTGTAGGAATAATAAATTCCGTAAATCAATCCTCCAATGATCAGGATCCCATAAACCAAAAGTCCGGAATTAAAAGGCAGCCCCATCCCATTGACAAAAGCCAGTTCGAATGCCCCGGCAACTTTGGGAACACCCGGAATGATTCCATACAAAATAAAGAGCAGAACGATCGCTGAGAGTCCTAAGGCTTTGAGCGTATTGTTCCGGTTAATTTCAAATTTCTTGAAATAGTACACCATCCCGATCGCCGGTATGGCTAGCAAATTCAAAAGGTGAACCCCAATAGAGAGGCCCATGAGGTAAGCGATAAGAATGAGCCATCGATTACTGTGCGGCAGATGAGCAACATTCTCCCATTTTAAAATCGCCCAGAAAACAGCCGCTGTGAACAAACTTGACATTCCATACACCTCACCTTCAACGGCCGAAAACCAGAAAGTATCGGAAAAGGTATAAGTTAATGCTCCAACGAGTCCGCTACCTAAAACAGCCCAGTACCGCCAGCTTTCTGGAGATTCCTGATTATCCACAAAAATCTTGCGTGCCAGATGAGTAATGGTCCAAAACAAGAAAGCAATCGTCATGGCACTGGCCAGGGCCGACATGGAGTTGATCATCGCTGCCACATACGTTTCATCAGGAGCAAAAAGGGAGAAAAAACGCCCCAGCAACATAAAAAACGGAGCTCCGGGAGGGTGTCCTACCAATAATTTATAGGAGGCTGCAATAAACTCTCCACAGTCCCAAAAACTTGTCGTTGGCTCTATCGTCAGCAAATAAACAACGGCTGAAATCAGAAAGGTCAGCCAGCCCAAAGCGAGATTAAACTTTTTGTAATGTCTCATCTGTATCTTGTTTTCCTTCGTTTCACGGATTTTCAACTTCTTTATGCCCCCTTCAGTTCTCCACTCCGGAGAAAAATGTGTGCCGGAAAAAAGCAATCACGAAAGAGCTGATTCATTAGAAGTTTGCCAAAAATACATAAAAGTTAGAAAAATCCCTGCTTTATCCGCACAGAAGTAACAATTACATTTCAACTACCGGCACTTCGTTAATCCGTTGCTCAAAAGCCTGAAGTTTACCCAGCACATCAGGCAAGGTTAATCCCAACGACTTCTGGTGCCTGCTATACAAATCACGATAGTAGGCAATCGCTTCAGTAATCGCATTCAGAAATTTATCATTGCTGATTTTTATGCGTTCATCCTTCTCTTCCTGAGGCTTGAGTTTTTCGAAAAAGTAATTGATGTAGAGTTCCAGTTCTTTTAAAAATACGGAAGGACGATCTTTCCGGGTGATCAGATTCTGACGTCCGTAAATATGACCCGCCATCTCTTTCAATGAGGCTTCCTGATCGAAATAGGCCATATTGGGGCCGGGACACACCGAAATTCCGGGGCCTTCATGATCGAAAGAAATTCCGTTGGCTTTTAGGGCCGAAGTCCCCAGCCCTACACATATACAGGATTTTTCAGTAATACGATCTATCTCCCTGTTAATTTCGTTATGACCGGACAAATCAGCTTCCGCCACCAGAATTTTCTTGCGCTGATACTGTCTGGATGCAGTACAAACCGGGTGTCCGCCAAACTCACTGTTAATGGAGCAATACTGTTTTATACAAGAACTTCCAGGCTTATTTGCACGAATATTCTCTTCCTTTTCAATGTCTTTGGTATTTCCCTTCAGGTTATTAAAGGGAACACCCAGGGGGGAGATATTACTTAGGTAAAGATCATCTTCGCGGGCTTTTCCCAGTAAATTCATCGTTTCGGAGTCGATGCTCACGGCTTCAGGCACCATCAGAAAGGGAGTACCCCAACCCACAGAATCAAGCTGATAATAACTGAGCAAAAAACGGTGCTCTTCATTGGTTCCGATCCCGCCCTGTGCGGAAATCTTCAGCCTCGGGGGCTCCGATGGACAAATCAACCCTTTGGCCTGTAAAGCATCACAAAAAGTCTTGAACTGATCACTAATCAGCTCATCTCTCTTCAGCTTAAATTCCTCGAGCACAGGCCCTATCAGATTTCCCTGAGTTGCAAATGCGTGTCCACCGCAATTCAATCCCGACTCGATACGAAACTCAGAAACCCAGATTCCTTTTTTGGCAAGCATTTTTCCCTGTACCACGGCTGAACGAAAATCACTGACTTTAATGATTACTTTTTTCTTCATGTGCCCCTCTGCATCAGGGAAAAAATCCGCCCATTGTTCCATGTAGCTGAAAAGTCGTGGATTCATACCTGCCGATAACACCAACGAAGAAGATAGCCTGCTTTTGGCATACCCACGAAGTGCTGCATGTGCATCGTTGTATTCCATAGGTAACTGCTCGCCACCTTCATAGTTGGGCTTATCGAGTTTGGTCATGATGTTGACATCAATATGTCCGGGGTGCAAGTTTTCGATAACCCACTCTTTAAGGTCATTAAAAGAAGCATTCTGCTTGAGATAAAAATAAGTCTGTCGTGCCCTGGATCCTGATGGAAGCATCTCAAAATATTTATCTACCTCTTCGCTTTTGCGGGAAAAGGTGGATTTCATCCAGATCATTTTCTCCTTTACTGCAAGATCCATCATATCAAGAAAGGCAGTAATACGGCGGGCACGAAAATCTTCCACTTTGGAGGAGATGCCCTGAAAATGAAAATTGGCCTTTTTACTGTGGAACTCACGCATTTTCTCCATGAGCATGTCATCAACAAGAGATACTACCGAAGTAATTCCAAAATGAGCCAGTTTCAGCGGACTGTCAATGGTATACCCAATACCCATTACCGGCACATGAAAAGTGTGGGGATTAAAATTGTTCATGTCATTCGTGTTTGTGATACTTCCGGCAACCCAAGTCTGCACCCATCCATTTGAGAATTCTCTGCCGGGCGTACAACGCAACACCCTGGAATTATTTGGAAGTACGATTCATCAGACTTTCAATGAAAGTCTCCTTTTATTCAAAAATTTGTGGTAAAAAGACGGGCGAAAAAATCATAATCATCTACATACAGCCCGAAAGAAGGGAAATATTGTCAATAAAAGAGTTCATCCGCTGACTTAAAATACAACGCTACAAAGGTAATGAAGATCCTGAGATTCGACTCATGAAACTACGAAAAACAATGCTTTTAAAGCAAATAAAACAAATCGTTCAAAACATGCAAAATCGCTGAAGTTCCATTTCCAACTCCACTGCTTTTTCATTCATGCCCAATTGCTGAGCCAGCTCATGAAGTTGAGTAAAAAAATCGCAATAGCGACGATTCAGGTAATCCAAATCAAATCCTGAATAATAAAAGTTATACAAATCCCTCAGATTAACATAAACGAGGTTGTCCACAAGCTGCATCGCAGAGGCGGAATCATCACTGACTGCCAGGAGACGGGCTACTTCAAGCATTTGATTTTGGTCCTGCATGGGAGAAAAAGGCCACTCTTTCAGACTTTTCCTCAGCACCGCTTGGGCATTTTCCTTACCTCCTCTGTCGAGCAGTTTTTGTGCAAGACTCAACGTGAATTCCCGGTATCCGGAATTGGCAAGAGCCTGTCTGCAGGTATGGTCATACCATGTTTCATTTCTGCCGATGGCTATACTGTCTGCAAAAACAGAATATTCCGAATCAACAGATTTTTGTCGCTGATCATCCGGTTCAGAAGAGTCGTTCAACAATAGTACAAGGCCTTGTCCCTGCAAATGATGCTGAAGGGCCCCCAGCGACTTCCGGTCAACATTGCGGGTGAAACAAACCGGACGTTTTGCTCCATTGGTTGCAACGATATCCAGCAATGCCAGATCACCTGGAGAGAGGTATTGCCGCTGAAGCCTGACCTGCAACGCTGCTTGCCCGGGCACATTTAGCTCCCAAACAGGGGGCAGTCCACTACTGACTACTTTATTTGTCTTCTGCTCTGCCAGATTCTGAAGCACATCAATCCCTGCAACAGGCGCTGAGTGCATGGACGAAACACGAACAAATTCGGTAGCGTTATTGCGATAAAATGCTGATGGCAAAGTCATTCTCACCTCCTGACAGGAAGCATATTCCTGCCTGAGATAACGCTGATACCAAAAAGCATGCAACAACCCAAGATTGACAATTCGAATATCGGGCCGGACTTTTTCGATCTGCTGAACATACCACAGGGGGTAAGTATCGTTGTCGCCATACGTAACAAGAATACTATTGGGAGGACAGCTACGCAACTGCGATGCTGCCAGATCTCGGGCGAGAAACCTCTCTGATCGGTCGTGGTCGTTGAGATTGCCTGAAAACAACAGTCCAGGCCCTGCGAGAATCAGAATAATTGAAAACAAAACTGTAGTAAATGCCGATCCGGAATAACGCCAAACCGTTCGCAACAAAGCATAAAACCCCATGGCTCCAAACATGGCCAAAGCCATAAATGAAGCCACGTAGACATAATCGCGCTCACGAGGCTCATAAGGTGGTTGGTTGAGGTACAGCACCAACAGGGGACCTGTAATCAAAAAAAGTGTCCCCAATAGCAGCAACACCTGCAAGCGACCATGACCGGAACGCAACAAAAAGAAAAGACCGAGAAAAACAAATATTAGTGGCAAACCATAATAATGATTAGCCGCGGCACTATACTCTTCACCCGAATGCAAATGTTCCCTGCTGCCCAAAAACTGCCGGTCAATAAAATCGATCCCACTGACCCAATTGCCGGAAACAACATCTCCATGCCCCTGTTCGTCATTTTGTCGCCCAACAAAGTTCCACAGCACGTACCTCAGGTAGCTATGTCCCAACTGATATTTCAGAAAGAAATCCATCTGATGTGCAAACTGAGGCTTTCCGGTGTTCCCATCCAACCCGGACCACCATTCATACCCGTCAATATGATAGGATTGCCGACTATACATGCGGGGGAAGAACACCTTATCTCCAGGGCTGAATTCAAACACGGCGGCAGCGGGAACCAATTCATAACAACCAGAATCACGATTGAAAACATAACGCTTTGACACATTCCAGTCTTCTGCCGTTGCCCATGCATGAGGCCCAAATACAAGAGGACGACTGCCATACTGTGTACGGTTGATATAATTGTGCAGTGAAAATACATCATCAGGGGCATTCATATTGATGTATGGATTGGCTGAAGCCCTTATGGGTACCATGAGATAGGATGTCCATCCCAAAAAAAACAAACCTGCCACCATAAAACCAAAGTGAACGGAAGGATGTTTTCGGTAGGAGATAAACAGTCCCCCGAATAATACCAAAACAACAAAGGAAAGCCAAATAACCAATCCGGACTGCTGAGGCCAGTTCCAATTGTTAACCACAAGGATTTCCATCTTCATGGCAGGCCATAATCCGCCGGAGATCCAACCTAAGAAAAAGATACCAAGCACAAGAAATCCTGCCAGCAAACCATAAAGGGTACTTTTCTTTTGAACTCCAAACTGCTTCCACGCAAACAGAAGAACAAAGACCGGAGTCATCAGGAGATTCAACAGGTGAACACCCACTGAAAGTCCCAGAAGGAAAACCCCCACGTAAAACAAACGAGGATCATTTTTTTCCTGACCGTACCATTTCAGAAATACCCAGAATGTAACAGCAGAAAAAAACAAGGACAAAGCATAAACCTCCGCTTCCACCGCAGAATACCAGAAAGTATCTGTAAATGCAAACAATAATGCCCCTGCAACAGCAGATACCTCCTCTACCCAACAAGGGGCAGGGCTGATCTTTTCTCGCAACAACACAAAAAGCAACCGCAGTATCTTATAAAAAAAGAATACTACAAAAGCAGATGCTACAGCAGACAGTAAATTCACAGAAAAAGCTACCCCCGGAGTGAACGGCACCAGAAGCGAAAAAATCCGTGCCAACATCAGATAAAGAGGCGCTCCTGGCGGGTGTGGAATTTGCAAAAGGGCACCGGAGGCAATAAATTCTCCACTATCCCAAAAACTGACTGTTGGTGCCATAGTTTTGCCATAAACCAACATGGCAACAAACAAAACCAGCAATCCCGGAAAATTTTTTTTCAGAAAACTCAGACCCTGTCGCATCAAAATAATCTTTTGGCTGCTAAACTATTGCAAAAGCATGGCAAAAACAAGTACTAACACAAGTTGCATAAAGTTTAATTTTTTTGAGAAATATTTTTTGTGGGTTCACAAAAAACCTCCTATATTTGCATCGCTTTTAAAGGAAAAAGCATTCAATGTTTGTCCCATGGTGTAATGGTAGCACAGGAGATTTTGGTTCTCTCGGTCTGGGTTCGAATCCTAGTGGGACAACAAAAAGCCTTCAAATCAAAACGATTTGAAGGCTTTTTTTTATTATTCTAAACCAGCACCAACTATTCTTTCTCATCCAGCCGCACTGGAATCAACAAAGTAAAAGTAGCTCCCTGCCCCGGGGTCGACGCTACTGTTATGTCTCCATGCATGGCATTAGCCACCCTTTTTGAAATAGCCAGACCAATACCAATACCACCATAAACAGCATGATCCTGCCCATCGGCCTGACGAAAGAAATCAAAAATAACCTCCTTTTGATCTTCAGGAATGCCAATCCCCGAATCCTGAATATAAAAAGCTATCTGGTCTTCATTAGCCTGATAACAACCCAGTTTAATAAATCCTTTCTCGGTAAA
>DHQK01000238.1:25378-30420 GCA_002411085.1 Marinilabilia sp. UBA5340
CAGAAGAAATATCGTCAATTACTTTAACTGCTTCCTCTTTCCCATATTTATAAATCACTTCATGTAGCTGATGACGAAATTCATTGAAAAGTTCTCCAACAGAAAAGCTGGCAGGTCTCAACCGGATTTTCCCGTGCTCCGACATAGCCAGATCCAGAATATCATCAATGATCGTCATGACTTTGAAGCCTGCTTCATAGATAAACCCTGCATACTCACGAATATTATCATTTTCGGAGGTATTTTGAATAATATCTCCAAAGCCCAGCACTGCATTCAGGGGCGTACGTAACTCATGACTTACAGAGGCCAGAAAAGCAGATTTAATACGGCTGCTTTCATTAGCCATATCGCGGGCAACTTCTAATTCCTTCTGCGCCTGAACCTCTTCCGTACGGTCCTCCACCATACCAATAATCTGCTGATCTCCGTTCTCATCAATCAGCGCTCCCACTTTCAGTCCGCCCCAAACAACTTTTCCATCCTTCCTGATGTATCTTTTCAACAGCTCATAACTCTCTCTTTTTCCGGCTTTCAACTCTTCGAACAAAGCAAGATCCTTTTCAACATCTTCGGGGCAGGTGTAATCAGCAAAAGTCATCTGAAGCAATTCTTCTCTGGAGTAACCGGAAAAAAGCGCCAACTGCTCATTTATCTCAAGGGGAATTCCATCCTCTCCCACCAGCGCTATCCCAATAGGAGCTTCCTCAAACAAACCTCTAAAACGCATTTCGCTGGCTCTCAGGTGTTCCTCTATCCGGACCTCCGCATCTACATCGTTAATGAGTACCAATAAGGTAGGCTTACCATGATAATCCAATTTCTTAATTCTAAAATCAACCCATATAGCAGAACCATCTATTTTCTGGATTTTGGTTCGGTAATTTTCCGGGACATCAAGACCGGCCAAACGCTTCACATAGTACTCCCCCACCTTTTCTCTTTCCTCCGGTGCTATGTGGTCAATAAAGGGGCTATTCATAAGGTCTGCAACACTCACACCTGTAAGCAAAGAAAGGCTCTTATTGACAAAGGTGATTCTACCATCCTGAATAATTGTCATTCCCGAATGCATATTATCGACCAACAGACGATAATCAGTCTGGGTTTTTTGCAATTTGTTTCGTGCTATCACATCAGAAGTAACATCTTCAATGGTGATGTAGACTTGATCAGGGCGTTCATTTTCATTAAAAAATTCAGGAATGGCATTTACATTTAACCAATGATAAGCTTTCATCACGGGTTGAAAAAAACCTACTATCATATCTCTTACAGGCTTACCTGTACGCAATGCTATCCTTGATGGATGAGATGCAACGGGCAGATCTGACCCATCTTCGGCCAGCACACGCCAGAAAGGATCTTCAAATCCCTGATCCCTTAACTCATCGATACTGAATCCCAATATGCCTTGTGCTGCCGGATTGGCAGTAAGCAAAGATCCTTCATTGTCGAAATAAATCACCCCTATCGGCAATGTATCAAACAACGCACTCCCCTCCTTCTCGGGATATACACTCCTCTCCAATAAACCCATATTCAAACTACTAAATTAATAGGATACTTAATTTTTTCTTACGCAATCCGTATGCCAGGGTTTTACAAAAAGCCGAAAAAGAATTTAAAAAGAATTACAACACCATCTGAAAACCAGCTCTTTTAACACCAACAGGCTTCAAAATAATTTCTCTTCATCCAGCAACTTACATACCACTTTTGCAAAAACGGAAGCCAAAATTCTTTTCCACGATTTGTTGCCAAAACTCAACAATCCATTCAAAATAAGAAACCTGTCATTACACTGTTGAGCTTTAACAAAGACCTTCCCTGAATTAAGCGTTTCTGCTTCCCCGGGAATCGTTCACACACTGGATTCTTTTCAACCTTTTGGTATGTCTTTTGTTATCCAAACATTCGGAAAACTTAAACTTTGACTAAATTTGCGGTCAATTAAAAAAACCAGTCTGGCGATAGTCTTTCTTACAAAACGGGTGACTATACCGGCGAATTCAATTTGACAATTATAAAATAAAATTTAAACACATGAAGAAATCAGGAATTATTATTCTATTTTTTCTCCTTACTCTCCCTGTCATTTCAATGGCTCAGCGAGGAGACAATGCCATAGGTCTAAGATTTGGAGGTGGCGTAGGCTACGATACAGAAATCACCTTTCAGACACCTTTCGACAGCAACAGAGCGGAATTGGATCTTGGTTTTGGAAGTAGGGGAGACTTCAGCTATTGGAAACTAACGGGAGTTTATCAATGGGTTATGCCCATCGAGAGTGGTTTTTACTGGTATCTGGGTGTAGGACCTTCATTGGGAAGCTGGTCGCACGATGACCTGGATGACAGTGGAGTATTTCTGGCAGCAGCGCTCAACGCAGGTATCGAATACAACTTCTCGGAAGTTCCATTGCAAATATCCATTGATACACGACCGGAATTATCTTTCGTAAATCCGCCGGACGATCCGTTTGGATTCGGCCTGGCACTGGCTGTTCGATACCGGTTTTAAGAAAAAATTATCCATGTTGCACACAAGATAATTGAATACACAACAGGACAAGAAAATGTCCAAAAAATCAAGAGTTCGATATTTTTTTCATTTTGAACAAACAAAATGAACAAAGAACAAGAATGACTTTTTGGACATTTTCTTTATCTTATCAAATCATCCAACATAGATTTCATTTTCCCGGAATCCCATTTAGCTGCCCCGGTTTTGCTTATCAGCAACCGGCCATTGGGCCCAATAAGATAAGTCGCCGGAATAGTAGATGTTCTAAAGACAGCCGGCAGGGAGTTCTTCAAAGAGTAAGAAGGAAAAGTGTATTCCTCCTTTTTCAGGAACGCCTCCACTATTCCGACAGATTCATTACTAATAAGCACAAAAATCACATCATCCTTGTATTCTTCATAAAGACTCTGAATGGAAGGCATTTCCGCGATACAGGGAGGACACCAGGTCGCCCAAAAATTCAAAAAAACCGGCTTGCCTTTGAAATCCGATAGTTCAAAAACCTCTCCGGTTACTTCAGAACCAAACTCCATAGACCAATCAGTATCCGACAGATACCTTACTGTTTCTTCCTGCGAAGGAGCAAATAAAGTTTGTCGAATCAGAAAAGCAGACAATGGTTTCCGGGTAGCAGGAAACAGCATGGCTACAACAAGTGCAGCAAAAATAAAATCAAATGCAACAGACCACCATCTTTTTTTGCGACTGTACTTTTCCCAAAATTTTTTTAGTACCATAAGCATTTACTCCCTTCATTTTTTTTGGATAAACACCACTGACAATAGATCGTTAGATTTTTAGAAGTCAGAGGTTAGAAGAATCGTATAACATTGACATTCTAATTTTTACAAACCCCATTCATTTAATATTAAAGATTTAACATCCAAAACTTTGCAAAGGCTTAACGAAATACTGCACTGATAAATAAATACAGAACAAACCAAAGAATCACTGGTTCATTTGAAAACCCCAACCTGGTAGTGCTATTTTAAAACCCAGTTCAACCAAGTTGGCAGGGCAAAGGAACGGTATTCTTTTTCTCCCGTAGTCTGTACCGAAACCCCAACCTTATTGCTCTTTTTTAAATCCGGGATTTTCTCAAAAAACTGCTCCAGATCCAACACCAAACGGTGACTTGTTCCTGGCGTCAGCGTCAATGGAAACATATCTTCCTGATTACTGCCCTTTAACCTGAACTTTCGTTCCTGCCCCCAATTCCGGAAAACAAGGTGGGGCGGCAGGAAAGTAATACCCTCATCTGTTTTATTAATGATCGAAATTTTCAACAATTGACGGCCTGTAGCATGGTCGCTTCCTTTAATCACCTGAAGCAGCACTTTTCCGGGGAACCAGTGGCGCACATACTGACGCACCCGCTGTTGCTGAAGAAGCCACACTAAACCAAAAGCCGTGGTCAGAAGCAGAAACATTGTAAGAAAACTTCCGGGACCTTCTTGATCTTGCGGTTGTCTTTGCCGCACCAATTCTTCATAAGTCTTCAGGGTTTTTCCTTCATCTTCCTGCCCCATCTCCTGTTCAACCGGATTCTGTTCCTTTGTAGCATCAGCGTCAGAGGTCTGATATCTGGTTTGCTGATTACAGTAACTTATCAAAAAAAGAAAAAACATTCCTCCCAAAATGAATTTCCCGTATTTTCTCCAAAATAAATGAAAATCGAATTGTCTCATGACAACGGATGCTTTTAGTTTCTAGTTTATAGAGAATAGTTCGTAGCATGGTTGCTTATCCTGCAAGCTAAGACCACATGCTTACTGAGGAAAGGGTTGCAGTCCCTTATAGTTGATGTAATATTCTCCATCCACTTCAGGCTTGCCCATTTCCTCATCAGTCTCTCCCTCAGCATTGGCAATGCCCACACTGGCAAAATAACAAATGGCTTTATGCTTGTTGGCATGCATGGTTACGCGAGCCGCTGTCCGTGGTTTCAAAACTCCCATATCGGGAAAACGGGCCGTACGCACCACAACAAAAAGCATTTGCTCCTCCTTACGTGCCAAAATTTGAGGATCCACATCCTCCTCCTTCCGGACATTCAATACTTCATAGCCTTTGTCAACCAAATCCTTATACACCACTTTTATTCCAAGAAAGTGTAACTCTGCATCATTCATCTCCCTTTTTTTCCCCATATTCTGTTCAAATTTTTATTATTTTTGCACCATGTGGATTTTACTAATTAGTATTTCAGCTGCGCTAATCATTGCGCTGACTATCAATAAATTAAACACAACAAAGGAAGAAGCCAAAGAGGCTCCTCCGTCAGACTGTTGCGGTGCTCATGAGGTATGCGACAAAGAATCTCTCATTGCGCATACGCATGGTGAAATTATTTATTTCAACGATGAAGAGCTTGACCGCTTTAAAGGTCAAGCCCCGGATCAATATAGCCCCGATGAAACAGAACAATTCCGTGAAGTCCTGCTTACAATGCATCCACATGAAGTAAATACCTGGCTCCGCAGCATGATGGCCCGCGGCATAAAATTACCGCTGGA
>DHQK01000068.1 GCA_002411085.1 Marinilabilia sp. UBA5340
GCGCCTGCATGGGAAGTAAAAAATTTGTTAAAAGCTATATTTTTGATGTTAAATCTGTTTTAAACCTTCCTTTTTTTCCTTAATTTTATATCACATCAATATCAATAACCTCTTAAAATCATTTCACTTATGAGCACAACAATAACATTCAATCAGCTAAGGAAGATCAAGGATAGTCTTCCGGCAGGAAGTATGCGCAGTATTGCCGACTCGTTAAACCTCGACGTAGAAACAGTTAGAAATTATTTCGGAGGGGCCAACTACGATCGGGGAAGAAGTATTGGAATTCATCTGGAACAGGGCCCCGATGGGGGAGTTGTCGAATTGGACGACACCACCATTTTGGATATGGCCAGAGAAATAATTGAAGGAAAACGAGAAGTGCACATGAGTAATTGATTGAATTTGTTCCTTGCCTGATAAGGTGAGGTTTTGTTTTGAAATATATAAGTAGAACCAGGGCGTTTTCAAATTACTGAGAACGCCCTTTTTTTAGTGACTCTGGTTTTTTGAGAGGAATTTACTATTTTTAAAATCTTTGAATCCATGGCAGGTGTTTATTCTGTCAGATCCTTGTTAAATAAATCAAATTTTGCCCGATGCTCAAAATGAGAAATTACTCTTCGTTGGTTTTCTCCAGAAATAGTTTTGTTTTTCTTTTCTCCCTGGCCGTTATTCATGGGGTCTCTTTTCATCTAATGGATTTGAGTACATTGGAGAATAACCCGGATAGTATTACTTATCTGGGGATCGCCGAATTTGATTTTGACCAGTCTGAAATTCGAAAATACAGAGTTTTTATTCCTTTTTTAGCTGCAGCTGTAAATTTTATTTTTGGAGATTTGTTCGACTTTCTGGCTCCATGGACATACGAAGGGGATTTTTCAATAGGAGTCAGTTTTATGATCGTAAATAATCTATTTATTGCATTTTCAGGGGTTCTGGTTTTTAAGTATATTTTTGCGCATACAGAAAATTTTATTGCTTCCATTATTGGCTTGGTCAGTATGCTTACCTGTCGCTGGACAGGGTATTTGGCTGGTACACCTATGGTCGATAGCTTTTTTGTTTTGATATTGACTATGGTTTTGCTGGGACTAAAAACAGGTAACCGACGCCTTTTGGTTTTTTCGATCTTTTTGGGGCCGTGGGCCAAGGAATCTTTTATTTTTATAGCTCCTATAATCTTCTTTTATGCTCCTATTCCGAAAAAAAGGCAAATCCTTCTTTTTCTCACGTCAGGGATACTTGTTTTTTCAGGGCGTTATCTGATTGATTTGTGGAGTTCAACTCCACCATTGGCAGGGTTGGAGCAAGATATTAATCATTTAGGCTATATATTACTTGGCGCTAAACGACTCTTTTCTTTTCATGGAATTTACGAGGTGTTTTCGAATACCGGATTTTGGATTGTTTTGCTTTTGCCTGCAATTTTAAGAAGGAGAATAAAAGGATATTTAATGGAATTTAGTGGGTTTGAATATTGGTATGTGGGTTCTGTGATATTTCAGGCATTGATTTCTGTGGAAATTGCCCGTATGTTGTATTTGCTTACGCCGGTTTTGGCTGTTTTATGGGCCAGAATTAGTGCAGATCTTTTTCAAAAAGATCTGTACATCGAATGAGGTTTTTGATTGATATTTGCCAGTATTTGAAGATTCCAAAAGATGACCTTGAATAAATTCCGTTAAATGTCTAATGCAATATCCTATTTAATTTAAAATATTTTACAATGCCCAGAAAGCTATCCGTTGTAATTCCTGCTTATAACGAGAGCCAAACTATTCAAGAAATCCTGCAGAAGGTATTTTCGGTAAAGTTCTGTTATCCCATTAATTTACAGGTATTGGTGATTGATGATGGATCTACAGATGATACTGTAGAAAAAATCTATGACTTTCAGAAAGAATATACGGAGGTGGATCTTATTTTCCTGAGACAATTGCAAAACGAAGGTAAGGGAGCTGCTATTAAAAGAGGAATTGAGGTTGCTGATGGAGATTATGTAATAATTCAGGATGCCGACTTGGAGTATGACCCGCGTGAATACAATGATTTGCTTAAACCATTGGAAGAAGAAGTTGCTGATGTTGTATATGGATCCAGATTTATGGGGAATAACCCCCATCGTATTTTGTTTTTTTGGCACTCTATTGGCAATAAATTTTTAACTTTTATTTCCAATGTTTTTACCAATTTGAATCTGACCGACATGGAAACTTGTTACAAAATGTTTCGCTCAGAAGTAATAAAAAATGTGAATTTAAAAGAGAAACGTTTTGGCTTTGAGCCGGAAGTAACCGCCAAGATTTCTAAAATTCCCGGTGTCAGGATTTATGAAGTTGGTATTTCCTACTATGGCAGGACTTACCAGGAGGGGAAAAAAATAAACTGGCAGGATGGTGTTAAAGCGATCTACTACATTTTGAAGTACAATTTGTTTTAAGTCTGAGTGGTTCTATGTTTTCGTGACGAGATAAGCAAATATCAGAAAGCACCGACAAGCAGAATCTCTCTACACTTTGGTTTGATCAGATTGTTTTGGGTTTGCAGTTTTTTTTCGGAATGTTTTTTTATTCGATTCTAGAAATTAATTGTTTATAATATATAGGGTTTTCTAATTTTTCAATTTGCTATATTTCAGATTTTTGTTGTATCAGCTCTCCTTAACGTGTTTCAATGACATTTTCAGGATATAGAACCCTATAAGTCCTGCAGCAATAGAGCCGAAAAAAATTCCGATTTTGGCCTGATTCATCAATGTTTGAGTTTCAAAAGCAAGGCTGGAAATAAACAATGACATTGTAAATCCAATACCTCCAATGAATCCCAAGCCGATAAAGGCATTCCATGGAATATTTGCCGGTTTGACAGATAATTTCATTTTTACTGCCAGCCATGAAAACAGAGAAATGCCGATTGCTTTTCCGAATACCAGGCTTACTGCAATCGCGATTGATAAGTCGTTGAGAATGGCCCCGCTCGAAAGAGGGGATCCCGGAGAAAAAATTGTCACTCCGGCATTGGCCAGTGCAAACAATGGAAGAATAAGGTAGTTGACTGCTCCACTAAGATTGTGTTCAATCATCTGCAATGGGCTTTGAGTCTTTTTTACCAGTGTTTCGACATGGTCAATGGCGGCCAGCTGTTTGTTGCTCATCACAAATTTTTTGTCGTCCCGGGGCAGGGTACTAAAGTGTTTTAATCCTTCCTTTATTTTAGGAATAAACTCATTGATGTGAATTTTGGGACGCATGGGAATGCTGAAGGCGACCAGAACTCCGGCAATTGTAGGATGTATTCCCGATTTCAGGAAAAGGAGCCAGATTACAAATCCCAAATAGGTGTATAAATAGAGATTCTGAATATTGAAGTAGTTGGCTGCAAAAAGAATTAGTAGAAGTGCCAGTGCAAAGAACAGGTAGTACCAGAGGATAGTGTGACTGTAGAAAAGTGCAATGACCAAAACAGCCCCGAGGTCATCCACAATGGCAAGAGCAGTGAGAAATATTTTAAGACTCAAAGGAACTTTCTTTCCCAGAATACCTAAAATAGCCAAAGAAAAGGCAATGTCGGTAGCCATAGGGATGCCCCAGCCTTGGGAAGCTTCCCCTGCAATTCCGAAAGAGAGAAAGAGAACGATGGGGACTACCATGCCACCAATGGCGCCAAAAACAGGGAAGATAGCCTGTCGGACAGAACTTAATTCTCCAGCAATAAACTCCCGCTTTATTTCCAGTCCTACCACAAAAAAGAAGATGGCCATCATGCCATCGTTGATCCAGTGCAGAAGTGATTTTTTGAGTTCAAAAGGCGCAAGACCAAGAATGAAATCATACTCCCAAAGTGATGTGTAATATTCTTTCATGGGCGAATTGGCCCAAAGTAAGGCCAGAAAGGTCACAAAAATTAATAATACGCCACCGCTTGTTACTTGTTTTAGAAACCATTGGATCGGTTCCATGAGATTTGCTTTTGGGAATTGACTCTTCTTCATTTTGTGTTCTTGAATTCGGTTTTAAGCTATTTTGGATGTTGAATACGAATATTTCTGACTTATGTTTCGTTGTTTATAGATATGTGGAAATGTGTATGTGAAAATCGACAGACAAATATATTGGTATTTAAATTAATACAGAAATCAGAAAGTGGAAAAAAAAGAAGGGTAAGTTTTTTTGACGTGGCATTTTTAGTGTTAAACATTATTAAAAAAGGGGGGTGCCAGAATAATGAGATAAGTTCTGACATACCTTTGCTCCGTCAAAACAGACTCTCTCATTTCAAATCGTTTTCTTATGTTTTTCTTCTATGCCATGATCATAGTCTTTATTGTGGGCTATGGCTTTATTGTTTTTGAACATGTCAATAAAATTGATAAAGCTGCAACGGCTTTATTTACCGGAGCCGTCTTGTGGACATTGTTGGTTATTGATGCTCCGGATATTATGCATCTTCACCTCAATCGCAACTGGGAGGAGTTTTCATCCGGGTTTGGGATCCCCGAGACAGCCCAGGTGATGGAATTCATTACGCAACATGCAGTTATTGAACACTTAGGTGATGTAGCATCCATCATCTTTTTCCTTTTAGGGGCTATGACTATAGTAGAGGTTATTGACCGTTATCAGGGCTTTCGGGTAATAACCGACAGAATTCATACAACCAATCGTATCAAGCTTTTGTGGATTATCAGTATTCTTACGTTCTTTATTTCAGCGGTGCTGGATAATCTCACCACTACGATTGTGATGATTGCATTGCTGCAGAAGTTGCTTAGTAAACAGGACAACCGATGGCTGTTTTCGGGAATGGTAGTGGTAGCTGCCAATGCCGGCGGGGCTTGGTCGCCAATGGGGGATGTGACGACCATTATGCTGTGGATAGGCGGGCAAATAACGGCTGCAGGAATCGTCAAGTCGCTGTTGATTCCAAGTTTGATAACCATGCTGGTTCCCTTGGCTATTCTTTCTTTAGTGATGAAAGGAGCTACCAACCGTCCTTTACTGGAAGCCGATGAAGCCGAAGAATTTATTCCGTATAAAGACAGGTTAAAGATTTTGATTTTTGGTATCCTGGCTTTGGTTGCAGTGCCCGTATTTAAAGGATTGACTCAATTACCGCCATTTCTGGGAATGTTGCTTGGATTGGGGGCCTTGTGGATGTACACCGACCGGCATCTGAAACGGAGAAATATTCTTGATAAAAGGAAACTAAGTATTGTTAAAATTTTGGAGCGTGTTGATGTAGCTTCCATTCTTTTCTTTTTGGGAATTTTGTTAGCTGTTGCAGCGCTTCAGACGGCGGGTCACCTAAATTTGCTTGCCCAATGGCTGGATGAGCATGTCTCGAATATTTACGGAATCAATATTATAATTGGTTTTCTTTCCGCTGTAGTGGATAATGTACCACTGGTTGCTGCATCAATGGGGATGTATGAAGTGCCGCAGGTTGCGGATGTTGCTATGGCCTCCGATTTCTTTGTAGATGGGAATTTCTGGTCGTTTCTGGCCTATTGCTCTGGTACCGGGGGTAGTATTTTAATTATTGGTTCTGCAGCAGGGGTGGCAGCTATGAGTATGGAAGGAATTCCTTTTTTCTGGTATTTACGCCGTATAAGTTTGCTGGCTTTGCTGGGGTATATTGCAGGGGCAGGGACTTATTTGCTCATGTTTGCCTGGTAAAGAGGTAAATACCTGAGGCTGTCTAAAAGGCCTTTTTCTATCTGTGATTCCTCTCTCGAGGGAGTGGAACAGGTTGTGTTATTATTGGAAAAACAGTGTTTGCGCTGGCAAGGATTGAAAGTAGTTTTCTGAAAAGTATAAGGCACCAAAAAAGTGTCATATTGAGTGTAGTCGAAACATTTGTCTTTCAAACAAACAGATTTTTCGACAAGCT
>DHQK01000191.1:0-27976 GCA_002411085.1 Marinilabilia sp. UBA5340
AGGACTTAACCTTCGTACATTTTAATGGCCTCCCTCCATTCATCAGGCAATACAAAAGAAGTACCCGTACTTCGCTGAAAACCGGCCATTGCAGACTCACAAACAGAAAAAGGATCATCGGCACCCTCCTCAATTATCCACTGGACCATTTTCAGGCTTTTATTGCCAAGTGATACGACACGTGTAAGCACCTCAATGGAGTACCCCAACAAAATCTGCCCTATAAAATCGGTTTTTGTGCTGACCACTACTAGTTGGTTATCCCTTTGCGAATCTCCCGGAAGCCAACCCAGCACATCACGCATATAATACATCCGGCCGATATCGTAGTAATCATTGTATACGCCATTATTCACATGCCCAAAGCCATCCACATCACTAAAACGCATCTGAACAGGCACGCTGTGTTTAAAATCTTCTCTCTTCATTATATGCTCTCTAAATATCTTGCTTTATCAATTAGCACACTGTGATCGACCTTTCTATTCCCTGATAACCTCCACCTGTCCGTCTACACTCAGCCGGATAATACCTGAAGCTTTAGGTATAGCTAACTCTTCCTGACGATACTTCACCACAAAATCTACCCCCTGAAGTATGGACTCTGTAACATCCCCAAAATTCTGGGGGAATGGCTCCCCGGATTTCGTTGCCGGCATGAAAACCAAAGGTTTCCGAAAGCGCTGACACAAGGATCGGGAAAAGTCTTCATGGGTAACACGAATACCTATCTCCCCCTTATTGGTAAGCAGATTCTGTGCAATATTTTTTCCCTGAGGATATAATATGGTAATCGGTTTCTCCGATAATTCAATCAGATCATACGCCATTTCAGGAACCTCCACCACATAAGAATTTAATCGCACTTCAGAATCCACCAGAATCACATGTACCTCTTCAGCTTTTTGTTTCGTCAGATCAATTAGCTTATTAACTGCCTCCTCATTGGTTGCATCGCATCCCACACCCCAGAATGTATCCGTCGGATAGAGAATTAATCCTCCCTTTTGAAGGGCTTCAGCAGCTTGCTTTACATCTTCCTGATAACTCATAAGAACCCGATTTAATTCCTGACAAATATAAAGTTTTTTTAAGGGGTGAGCCCCATATAACTTATCAATACAAAAAAGCACATAACAAAAAGGCCGGACAATATGCCCGACCCTTTTTGAACTATTTTATGCGTTTGATATAGTGAAGCAAAATGATTACACTGCAACACCAAAATCACGTAAAGCATTATTGAGAGAAGTCTTCTTATCAGTCGATTCTTTGCGCTGACCAATAATCAATGCAGCAGGCACCTGAAACTCTCCGGCAGGGAATTTCTTGGTATAACTACCGGGAATAACCACAGAGCGGGGAGGCACATAACCTTTGTATTCCTTAGGCTCAGCCCCACTCACATCTATAATTTTGGTAGATCCTGTAAGCACCACATTGGCACCAAGAACCGCTTCTTTTCCAACCCGGCAACCTTCAACCACGATGCAGCGTGAACCAATAAAAGCGTTATCTTCAATAATCACCGGAGCAGCCTGAACAGGTTCCAGAACGCCGCCAATACCAACACCTCCACTCAGGTGAACACCTTTTCCTATCTGTGCACAGCTACCCACAGTAGCCCAGGTATCCACCATAGTTCCACTCTCCACATAAGCACCGATATTTACATAGGAAGGCATCATCACCACCCCTTTTTCCACATAAGACCCATAGCGGGCCACTGCATGAGGTACCACACGCACTCCTTTTTCGGCATAACCACCCTTCAGCGCTATCTTATCATGCCACTCAAAAGGTCCCACTTTGATGGTTTCCATTTTCTGAAGAGGGAAATATAAAATCACTGCTTTTTTGACCCATTCATTAACTTTCCAGTCGTCCCCGTTGGGCTCGGCAACCCGCAGTTCTCCCTTGTCCAGCAGAGCAACCACTTCGTTTACTGCTTCCTGTGTTTCTTTGTTTTCCAATTGGGCCCGGTCATCCCAGGCTTTTTCGATAATTGCTTTCAAATTTTCACTCATAGGTACAGTTTTTGTTTAAACCGTAAATATAAAGCTAATATATGAGACAGACCAATTTTTCACTTCCTCTAACAATGTGTAACAATTAATATTTCTTAACCCCCAACACACAGCAAATGAGACACTTCATTTTTCTTGCACTACTCCTGAAAATGTCCGGTTTTGTTCCGGCGCAAAACCAGGATGAAATAAAAATAACCGGCAGTGTATTTAATGCGGAAACAAAAAAGCCATTGGGATTTGTCCAGCTGGTGAGTTTCGAAACTTTCTTATCCTATGCATCAGACAAAGACGGGAATTTTTTAATCTACCTTCCGCCCTCCGATTCCATCAAGATTGTTTCAATGGGTTTTGAAGGAGTAGTAATGAAAGTGCAGGATTTCCTAAAAACGCCAGGCCGGGACTCCATATACCTTGAACCTGCTACATATATGCTACGTGAAGTAACCATCAATGCCAACGAAAAAGAAATAAACCTCCATCTGCCAGGGAACTTCGGAATCAATGTAGACCCTGATGCTGAACCTGACAAATCTCTCCCCAAACCATCCATAGGCATGGTCATGAGCCCTCTCACACTGGCCCATTCCGTTTTGAGCAAGGAAGCCAGGGCGCAAAGAAGGAGTCAAAAAAATATCCAAAGCCACCAAAAATTATCGTTGTGGGGAGAGGTGCTTTCATCGGGGATGATCAAAGACTGGGTCGATATTGAAGACCAACAACTCGAGGATTTTATTATTTTCTGCAATCAACACATGAAAATCTCTGAAACAGACAATCTCTTGTCATTAAGAAATAAAGTAATACACCAATGGAAGACATTCAATGAAAAAAAACAAAAAAATTAGCATCCTGTACAATTCACTTTACTATACAAGAACAATATTTCATCTACAGTTGTTACACTATAACATTTTTCCAAGAAATGAATATTTATCTACACTAAACAGAATAACTATTCATTGATCATAATACATTTTTCCCATACACAAAGCCGTTCGATAAAACAGCAGACAAAACGATAAGCAGACAACGAACAAAAACAATCACTTGCAGCACGCAACCAACAAAAAAGCACAGAATCAAAAATGAATGTTCAGTTTTTTCGTCCTTCAAAACTTCGATTTCATCAGCGAAAAGGGGCAAAAACTCATAAAATTGCAAGAAAAATTCATTTTTTTATTACAAAACGCTTGATCGTATTGTCAAAATATATACATTTGCAAAGAACATACGAATTTGAACTTTGAATATGAACCATTTTCTATCACTCATTCTCGTCAATATTATTATTCTCGTGGGACAACCAGGCAGAAGTGAGAATGGTGTATAGCTAATTAAAGCAAACAATATTTCAACCCCTCTCACTTCTGCGTGAGAGGGGTTTTTAATTTAAAAGGAGATTACAATTTACCATGAAGCGACCATTAAGAAGTAATACCACCACACAAGGCAGACGCATGGCAGGCGCCAGAAGTCTTTGGCGCGCCAACGGAATGAAGGACGAACAAATGGGGAAACCCCTGGTTGCCATAGTGAATTCGTTCACGCAATTTGTTCCCGGACATGTCCACCTTCACCACATAGGTCAGGAGATCAAACAGATTGTGGAAAAGCAGGGTTGCTTCGCAGCTGAATTCAACACCATCGCAGTAGATGATGGAATAGCAATGGGACACGATGGAATGCTTTATTCCCTGCCTTCACGTGATCTCATCGCTGACAGTGTGGAGTACATGGTAAATGCACACCGTGCCGATGCCATGATTTGCATCAGCAACTGTGATAAAATCACTCCTGGAATGCTTATCGCTTCCATGCGACTCAACATTCCCACCATTTTTGTTTCCGGAGGCCCAATGGAAGCCGGAAACAACAATGGCACAGCTTTGGATCTGATTGATGCCATGGTAATGGCGGCCGACGACAATGTTTCCGATAGCGATGTACTGGCAGTAGAACAAAATGCATGTCCCACCTGTGGATCCTGCAGTGGTATGTTTACAGCCAACTCTATGAATTGCCTCAATGAAGCCATTGGACTGGCATTGCCCGGAAACGGAACAATTGTGGCCACCCATGCCAACAGAAAAAAACTGTTCGAAGAAGCTGCCCATAAAATTGTTGACCTGGCCTATCGTCACTACAGAGATGGCGACGACTCGGTCTTACCACGTTCCATTGCCACCAAACCGGCTTTCATGAATGCCATGACACTGGATATCGCCATGGGAGGATCCACCAATACGGTATTGCACCTGTTGGCAATCGCCCATGAGGCAGGCGTAGATTTCACAATGCAGGACATTGATAAGCTGTCCAGACATACACCTGTTTTATCCAAGGTAGCACCCAACAGCCATTACCACATCCAGGACGTAAACCGTGCCGGTGGTATTTTGGGAATCCTGTCAGAACTGAACCGACACAACCTGCTGGATACCTCCGTCAGCAGAATTGACTACCCATCTCTTGCCGAGGCTCTGGAAGAACATGATCTGTTGAGCAAAAATGTAACAGATCTGGCAAAAGAAAAATATAAAAGTGCACCCGGCGGATTTCGAAATCTTGTACTCGGCTCACAAAATGCCGTTTACGAGGAATTTGACCTCGATCGCGAAAAAGGTTGCATCCGTAGCGTGGAACACGCCTACTCCAGGGATGGAGGTCTGGCTGTACTTTTTGGAAACATTGCATCCAAAGGATGTATTGTAAAAACCGCAGGAGTGGATGATTCCATCCTTCATTTTGAGGGAACAGCCCGTGTTTACGAATCACAAGACAGTGCCTGCGATGGAATTTTGGAAGGAGAAGTAAAAGCAGGTGATGTAGTCATTATAAAATACGAAGGGCCCAAAGGAGGGCCGGGAATGCAGGAAATGCTTTACCCCACCTCCTACATTAAATCGCGGCATCTGGGAAAAGAATGCGCACTGGTTACCGATGGACGATTCTCCGGTGGTACGTCAGGCCTCTCCATTGGTCATGTATCGCCCGAAGCAGCTGCCGGAGGAGAAATTGCCCTGGTAGAGACAGGGGATAAAGTGGTCATTGACATCCCTAACAGAAGCATCAATGTGGAGATATCAGAAACTGAAATGGAGAAACGCAGACAAAAAGAGCTGGCCAAAGGTGACAAGGCTTTTAAACCGGAACCAAGAGAGCGACAAGTTTCAAAAGCACTTAAAGCTTACGCCTCAATGGTTTCATCAGCCGACAAAGGAGCAGTAAGAATGATATAGGGGAAACAAAGTAAGTTTGTCAGCCAATAAAACGATTGACATTGATTCAATTCTGACATAATCTTGTAACCCCGGTAAAAAATATATGGAGAGCAGGTTTTATTAATTTTTTTCTCAAACGCAACCATCTATGTTATGGAACCACAATCTCAATTACTAATGAAAGAAAAAACCACAGAGACCACGAGGATGAGCGGGTCAGAGGCTGTTATGCAGTCTTTGCTCAAAGAAGGTACATCTATAATCTTCGGGTATCCCGGGGGAGCCATCATGCCTATCTATGATGCATTATACAATTACCATGAGCAGATACACCATGTGCTTACCCGTCATGAACAGGGCGCGATGCATGCTGCCCAGGGCTATGCCCGTGTCACAGGCAAAGTAGGTGTTTGTCTGGCAACTTCGGGGCCGGGTGCCACCAACACCATCACTGGATTGGCCGATGCAATGATGGATTCTACACCTCTGGTTGTAATCACAGGACAGGTGGTATCATCCCTGTTGGGAACAGATGCTTTCCAGGAAACCGATGTGGTAGGTGTTACACAACCCGTAACCAAATGGAATTATCAGGTCCGCAGGGCAGAAGATATTCCTGCTGCATTGGCAAGAGCTTTCTACATTGCCCGCTCAGGTCGGCCAGGACCTGTCGTTGTTGACATCACTAAGGATGCACAGATCAATGAACTGGATTTCAACTACCAGCCAGTGGAATCTATCAGAAGTTACACACCGGAAAGCCCTATAGATTTTCACCAAATAGAGGAAGCTGCCAAACTTATCAATCTGGCTAAAAAGCCGCTTGCTCTGGTCGGACAGGGAGTTGTTCTGGGCAATGCGGAAAGAGAATTGCTCGACTTTCTCGAAAAAGCAGAAATACCGGCTGCATGGACATTGCTGGGACTCTCAGCCATGCCTTCAGATCATCCCCAAAATGTTGGAATGTTAGGAATGCACGGAAATTATGGGCCCAACATTAAAACCAATGAGGCAGATCTTATTATTGCTATCGGGATGCGCTTTGATGACCGAGTTACAGGTGACCTTACCAAATACGCTACCAATGCCAGAGTCATACACATGGAAATTGACCCGGCAGAAATCAATAAAAATGTACATGCCGACGTTCCTGTCTTAGGCAATGTAAAAAAAACGTTGCCATTGTTGACAGCCAAGATCACCAATAATGATCATAAGGATTGGCTGGCTGAATTTGATGCTTGTTTCAGAATTGAATTCAACCGCATTATTGAAAAGGAAATTGCACCGGCAGACAAAGGCCTGCGAATGGGAGAAGTTATTTCCAAAGTTTCTTCAGCTTTCGACGATGATGCTGTTATGGTAACCGATGTAGGTCAGCACCAAATGATGGGAGCCCGCTATTTCCGCTTTAAGCAAAGCCGGAGTGTGGTTACTTCGGGAGGACTCGGAACCATGGGATTCGGGCTGCCCGCAGCCATGGGAGCAAAGCTGGGAGCACCAGACCGTCCCGTATGTGTATTTGTTGGTGATGGAGGTTTTCAGATGACCATCCAGGAACTGGGCACCATTTTCCAGACCAAAATACCGGTAAAAATTGTTTTGCTAAACAACAACTTCCTGGGGATGGTACGTCAGTGGCAGGAACTATTTTTCGACAAACGGTATGCCTCCACCGAATTAATCAACCCTGATTTTCAGACGATTGCTAAGGGCTACCATGTTCCCGCCGTAAAAGTTACGGACCGCGAAAACCTGGATGATGCCATCAGACAAATGGTGGAAACAGACGGACCTTTCCTATTGGAAGCAGTGGTTGAGAAAGAAGGTAATGTATTCCCAATGGTACCCGCGGGTGCATCCGTTTCGGACATCCGGTTGGAGTAAAAAACCGAGGGAACACTGAGAAAGATTCATCAGAAGTTCCCTTTTTATTTGTGGAAAACCAACATTAAAGATCAAGAAAATGAAGACACCAGATAAAGAGGAGTTTACACTCTCCGTATATTCCGAAAACCAGGTAGGACTGCTCAATCAGATAACTACCGTTTTTACCAGGAGACATATCAACATTGAGAGTCTGACCACTTCCGAGTCGGCCATTTCAGGCATCCACAAATTTACCATTGTGGTATTTGCCACCGCCGACCATATCGAAAAACTGGCAAAACAAATTGAAAAGCGCATTGATGTGCTGAAAGTTTTTGTTTTCAGGGCCGACGAAATCATCCATCAGGAGGTCGCTCTTTACAAAGTATCTACCGGATCACTGCTGGGAGGTAACGAAATTGAAAAACTGGTACGACAGTACGGCGCGCGTATTCTGGAAATCACTCCCGAATATACGGTGATTGAAAAAACCGGACACAAACAAGAAACCCAGGAGTTGTTTGAAAAACTCGATCCTTACGGGGTTTCCCAATTTGTACGCTCCGGTCGAATCGCAATCACAAAAAACAAGAAAGAACTTTTGGAAAGTTATCTTAAGAAATTAGAAACAGATCAAACTCAATTAAACTAAAAACAGTTAACAACAGATTAATCATGGCAAAAATCAATTTTGGAGGAACTGAAGAAAATGTGGTAACCCGCGAAGAGTTCCCATTGGCAAAAGCACAGGAAGTATTGAAAGACGAAACCATTGCCGTTATCGGTTATGGTGTTCAGGGACCCGGACAGGCCCTCAATCTCAAAGACAATGGTTTTAACGTAATCATCGGTCAACGCGAAGATTCCAAGTCTTGGGACAAGGCCATGGCAGATGGCTGGGAGCCCGGAAAAACCCTCTTCCCTATTGAAGAAGCGCTAGAAAAAGGAACCATTATTCAGTATCTTCTCTCCGATGCCGGACAGATTGCTGTATGGCCAACTGTAGAAAAATACCTGAAACCCGGAAAAGCCTTGTATTTCTCACATGGTTTTGGTGTCACCTACAAAGAACGTACAGGAATTATTCCTCCCAAAGATGTGGACGTAATCCTGGTAGCGCCTAAAGGATCAGGAACAAGCCTGCGGCGCATGTTCCTCGAAGGGCGAGGTCTCAATTCCAGTTATGCTATTTTCCAGGATGCCACAGGAAAAGCGTTTGAGCGTGTTGTAGCTCTTGGTATTGGAGTAGGTAGTGGCTATCTCTTCGAAACCACATTCCAGAAAGAGGTATTCAGTGATCTTACAGGTGAACGTGGAACTTTAATGGGAGCCATCCAGGGAATCTTTGCTGCTCAATATGAAGTTTTGCGCTCCAACGGACACTCTCCCTCCGAGGCTTTCAATGAAACTGTTGAAGAGTTGACTCAGAGTTTGATGCCGCTGGTAGCTGAAAACGGAATGGATTGGATGTATGCCAACTGCTCTACCACTGCTCAGCGGGGTGCCCTCGACTGGTGGAAAAAATTCCGTGATGCTTCCATGCCTGTATTCAAAGAACTCTACAGTGAAGTAGCCAAGGGAAATGAGGCCCAGCGTTCTATTGACGCTAACAGCCAAAGCGATTACCGGGTTAAACTGGAAGAAGAACTCAAAGAATTGCGCGAATCCGAGATGTGGAAAGCTGGATCGGCAGTACGAGAGCTTCGTCCCGAAAACCAAAAGAAATAATTGCGGATTAAAAAACGCCTTTAACAATAGCTTTTAACCATTATGGTTCCGGAAATTCATTTAATAAGGTTTCCGGAACCATATCATAAACCGGGGAATCACCGGACTGACAAAAAGAAATAATCATGAGCAATAAAGTCTATATTTTCGACACCACCTTGCGGGATGGCGAACAAGTCCCGGGTTGCCAGTTGAATACCATCGAGAAAATCGAAGTGGCCAAGCAACTGGAAAAACTCGGAGTGGACATTATCGAAGCCGGATTTCCGGTCTCCAGTCCGGGAGACTTTAACTCCGTCGTCGAAATATCCAAAGCTGTCACCAATCCTACCATCTGTGCGCTGACACGGGCGGTAAAAAAAGACATTGAAGTGGCTGCCGATGCATTGAAATTTGCCAAAAAAGGACGTATTCATACAGGCATCGGAACCTCCTTCTACCATATCAACTACAAACTAAAGTCAAATCCGGAAGAAATTATTAAACGAGCCATTGATGCGGTTAAGTACGCTCGCCAGTTTGTGGATGATGTTGAATTTTATGCCGAAGATGCCGGACGTACAGACAATGAGTACCTGGCCCGTGTAGTGGAAGCGGTTATAGCAGCAGGTGCTACCGTTGTAAACATTCCTGACACTACCGGATACTGTCTGCCCAACGAATATGGTGAAAAAATCGCTTATTTAATGAACAATGTCCCCAACGTTGACAAAGCAATTCTATCAACCCATTGCCACAACGACCTGGGAATGGCTACCGCCAACTCCATTTCCGGAATCCTAAACGGAGCCCGCCAGGTAGAAGTAACAGTCAACGGCATCGGAGAACGTGCAGGAAACACTTCTCTTGAAGAAGTAGCCATGGCCATCAAAAGCCACAAAGACCTGGATTTGGAAACAGGCATCAACAGCAAAGAAATTATTAAAAGCAGCAGGTTGGTTTCCACACTCATGCGCATGCCTGTGCAACCCAACAAGGCCATTGTAGGGCGCAATGCATTTGCCCACTCCTCCGGCATTCACCAGGACGGTGTACTGAAAAACCGAGAAAACTATGAAATTATAGACCCTGCGGAAGTAGGGGTCAAGGAATCATCCATCGTACTTACAGCCAGAAGTGGCCGGGCGGCATTGAAACACAGACTTCAGGTGTTGGGATATGATTTTGAAACTACCGAATTGGACGAGGTTTATCAGAAGTTTCTGGAGTTGGCCGACAAGAAAAAAGACATCACCGACGAAGACTTACAAATTCTGGCTGGCCGCGAGCAAGACAAGAAAAACAAGCCACTTCAGCTGGAGTTGCTCCAGGTCGTATGTGGGAAATCAACCGTACCTACCGCAACAGTGCGTGTAAGCTTTAACGGAGATGTTTTCACCGAAACAGCAGCAGGGAACGGCCCTATCGATGCAGCATTTACTGCGGTGAAGGCCCTAATCAAAAGACGGGTGCGCCTCGAAGAGTTTCTAATCCAGGCTATCACCCGCGGAAGCGATGATTTGGGGAAAGTCCATGTTCAGGTAGAGCATAAAGGTCAAACCTATTATGGTTTTGCAGCCCATACCGATATCATCACGGCCTCAGTAGAAGCTTTCCTGGATGCAGTAGGAAAAATTGCTTAAACCAGAATTAAAAAAATATTAGTAATCTATTAAAACCATAGTACCTTGGCAGGAAAAACATTATTCGAAAAGATATGGGACAAGCATGTGGTGACCAAAGTTGAAGGTGGTCCCAGCGTACTGTACATCGATCGTCATTTTGTACATGAAGTAACAAGTCCCCAGGCATTTGCCGGTCTCCGCGACCGCGGAATACAGGTTAGAAGGCCTGAAAAAACTGTAGCCACAGCCGACCACAACATCCCCACCCTGGGACAAGACCAGCCTATTCGCGACGAATTGAGCCGTTTTCAGGTAAATAAACTGGCCCAGAACTGCGAAGAATTTGGGGTCGATTTGTATGGTCTCAATCACAAATGGAATGGTATTGTTCATGTTATCGGCCCCGAGTTGGGAATTACCCGTCCGGGAATGACCATCGTTTGCGGCGACAGTCATACTTCTACCCACGGTGCTTTCGGAAGTATCGCTTTTGGAATTGGAACCAGTGAGGTGGAAATGGTTATGGCCACTCAGACCTTGCTTCAGAACAAACCAAGAACCATGCGCATCAACATCGAAGGGGATCTTCAAAATGGGGTGGTTTCAAAAGACATTGTACTATACATCATTTCTCAAATTGGAACAGGTGGAGCTACAGGATATTTCGTTGAATTTGCAGGTTCTGCAATCCGCAGTCTTTCGATGGAAGCCCGCATGACCATTTGTAACATGAGTATAGAAATGGGAGCAAGAGGTGGCATGATCGCTCCTGATGAAACTACTTTCGAATATGTAAAAGGACGTGAATTTGCCCCCAAGGGTGCCGAGTGGGAGAAAGCACTGACCGAATGGCGTCAGTTGCCATCAGATGAAGATGCTGTTTTTGACAAGGAACTCAATTACAAAGCAGCTGATATAGAGCCCATGATCACTTACGGAACCAATCCCGGTATGGGAATCGGCATCAGTCAGTCAATCCCTAAACTGGAAGATATCGAAAAATCCACCCAGGCTACATTCAAAAAGTCAATGCAGTACATGGACTTTCAGCCCGGAGATGCAATGATCGGGAAAAAGGTAGACTATGTATTCGTGGGTAGTTGTACCAACGGTCGTATCGAAGACCTCAGGGCTTTTGCTTCTTTTATCAAAGGGAAGAAAAAAGCTGACAACGTCACTGCATGGATTGTTCCCGGTAGCCATCAGGTAGAAGCCCAGGCCGAAGAGGAAGGCATTCGCCAGATTCTGGAAGAAGCCGGATTTGAAATGCGTCAGCCCGGATGTTCTGCCTGTCTGGCCATGAACGATGATAAAATCCCGGAAGGCAATTATGCAGTATCAACCTCTAACCGGAATTTTGAAGGTCGCCAGGGACCAGGAGCTCGCACGATGCTGGCCAGCCCGCTTACAGCTGCTGCTGCTGCCATCACCGGTAAAATTACTGATCCCCGTGATTTTTTATAAACGGAAGAATCAGTCACCGTGAAATGATTGCTAACACTATTAAGAAAACAAATTATGCCAATAGATAAATTTGTAAAACTGGAATCGACCTGTGTACCGTTACCCATCGAAAATGTGGATACTGACCAGATCATCCCTGCCCGGTTCCTGAAAGCAACTACCCGCGAAGGATTCGGCGACAATCTTTTTGCCGACTGGCGCTATGACAAATCAGGAAATCCCAAAAAAGACTTTGTCCTTAACGACACAACCTACTCGGGGAAAGTGCTTGTAGCAGGTCAAAACTTCGGAAGTGGATCAAGCCGGGAGCACGCCGCCTGGGCCATTGTCGGATACGGATTTAAAGCTGTTGTATCCAGCTTCTTTGCCGACATCTTCAAAAACAATTCGCTCAACAACGGATTGTTGCCCGTTCAAGTATCCAAAGAATTTCTGGAAGAGTTGTTTCAGGCGATAGAAAAAGATCCTCAGGCTAAAGTAGAAATTGATCTGGACAACCAGAAGATTACATTATTGCCCACAGGTAAGTCCGAATCTTTCGACATCAATCCTTACAAAAAGAAGTGTCTGCTCAATGGCTTTGATGACATCGACTATCTTCTGAACATCAACGATGAGATTGAAGCATGGGAAAAAGCCCACGATTAAAGAGACATGCAATTCCCAAAATACTAACCACCCCGTTCACCTTATCCGGGTGAACGGGGACTACCAACTAAAACCGATGAGAACCATAGAAGTGATGGATACCACCCTCAGGGATGGTGAGCAAACAACGGGAGTTTCATTCAATGATGCCGAAAAGCTGGCTATCGCCCGTTTGTTGTTGGAGGAGGTAAAGGTCGACCGCATTGAGGTGGCCTCAGCCAGGGTTTCCGACGGTGAACTAAAAGCAGTCAAACGCCTGACCAAATGGGCCGAAGCACACAATTGCCTGGAGCGGATAGAAGTACTGGGATTTGTAGATGGCAATGTATCTCTGGACTGGATTGAAGAGGCCGGATGCAAAGTAGTAAACCTCTTGACCAAAGGGTCACTGAAGCATTTGGTTGGCCAGTTAAGAAAGACAAAAGAAGAACATATCTCCGATATCAAAAAAGTGATTTCGGAAGCAGCCAAACGAGGTATTACAGTCAATATTTACCTTGAAGACTGGTCCAATGGCATGTTAAATTCTCCCGAATATGTAGAATTTATGGTCAGCGAGTTGGCCCAAACCAATGCACACCGTATCATGCTCCCGGACACGCTGGGAATATTGAATCCGGAGCAGACTTATGAGTTCTGCAAATCCATGACCGGAAAATTTCCGGAGGTACATTTCGATTATCACTCCCACAATGACTATGATCTGGCTGTTGCCAATGTCTATTATGCCATCAAGGCTGGTGTCAAAGGCATTCACACAACCGTAAACGGACTCGGAGAAAGAGCTGGCAACGCCCCTCTGGCAAGCATTATTGGGGTGATGAATGATCACCTTAAAGTAAAAAACAATATCCAGGAGAGTAAGCTCACCAAGATTTCAACCATGGTAGAGACTTTCTCGGGCATTCGCATTCCAAACAACAAACCCCTTACCGGAGAAAACGTATTCACCCAGTGTAGTGGTGTTCATGCCGACGGAGACAATAAAGACAACCTCTATTTCAACACCTTACTTCCGGAGCGCTTCGGGCGCGTAAGACGCTATGCCCTGGGTAAAACATCGGGCAAAGCCAACATCAAGAAAAACCTTGAAGACCTCGGAATTGAACTGGGACCGGAAGACATGAAAAAAGTGACCAAAAGGGTCATTGAGCTGGGTGATAAAAAAGAGAATGTCACTCCCGAAGATCTTCCATATATCATTTCTGATGTGCTGAAAACTGAGCAGGTAGTCAAACGCATCAAACTAAAGAACTATCACATGGCTCTGGTTCAGGGCCTGAAACCGGTAGCCACTGTCAGTCTGCAGATAAACAAAGAAATATACAACGAAACATCACTTGGAGATGGTCAGTACGATGCCTTTATGAAAGCCTTGTGGCAGATTTATGAGAAACTGGGGAAAAAACATCCTGTACTCACCGATTACTGGGTTTCCATACCTCCGGGTGGAAAAACAGATGCATTGGTTGAAACGGTAATCACCTGGGAATATGACAATCAGGAATTTAAAACAAGGGGACTTGATGCCGACCAGACAGAAGCGGCCATTAAAGCCACAATGAAAATGCTTAATATCATCGAAAACAAAGAAAACGGGGTTGTTATCAACAAAAAATAAAACACCGTTTCCTAGCTTAATAAAAAAATATTTTTCTATTAACGCCCCGGACAGAAACCGGGTGAAATAACCACTGAACACATGAAGTTAAACATTGCTGTATTGCCCGGTGACGGAATCGGGCCGGAAATTGTAGCCCAGGCAAAAAAAGTACTGGATGCGGTCTTTGCCAAAAAAGGACACGATGCTGTTTATACCGAAGCATTGGTAGGCGCAACAGCCATCGATAAAACCGGCAATCCCTATCCGGATGAGACACATGAACTCTGCATGAAATCGGATGCCGTTCTGTTTGGAGCCATCGGAGACCCCAAATATGACAATGATCCCAAAGCAAAAGTACGTCCGGAACAAGGACTACTCGCCATGCGTAAAAAACTGGGATTATATGCCAATATCCGCCCGGTAGCAACTTTTCCCTCCTTGCTTCACAAATCTCCCTTACGACCCGATCTCGTTGAAGGAGCTGATTTTGTTGCAATCAGGGAACTTACAGGCGGAATATATTTTGGACGTCCTCAGGGACGATCCGAAGACGGACAAACGGCTTATGACACCAGTGTCTATACCACCGAAGAAATTGACCGCATTACACGTTTGGCTTTTGATTTCGCCATGAAACGTCGCAAAAAACTGACGGTAGTGGATAAAGCAAACGTATTGGCTACTTCACGCTTGTGGCGCGAAACAGTTCAGGCCATTGCTCCGGACTACCCCGAAGTGGAAGTAGAGTATATGTTTGTGGATAATGCAGCCATGCAATTGATTCAATGGCCAAAACGCTTTGATGTAATGGTAACCGAAAATATGTTTGGGGACATCCTTACCGATGAGGCCAGTGTCATAACAGGCTCTCTGGGTTTGTTACCATCTGCTTCCATTGGTTTGCACACTTCCGTTTTTGAACCTATTCACGGTTCCTATCCGCAGGCTGCAGGCAAAGACATTGCCAACCCGCTGGCCACAATTCTTTCAGCTGCATTAATGCTCGAATCAGCATTCGATCTGAAAGAAGAAGCCCAAATCATCCGTAAAGCAGTGGATGCATCGCTGGAACAGGGAAAAGTAACCGAAGATCTGGACAAGGAAAATGCCATGTCTACTTCTGCTGTAGGAGACTGGATTGCAGAATACATTACAAAAATGTAAATCAGTACAATTCCTTTATCTGATTATCTAATCAAAGCCGGGACGCATACAGATCCCGGCTTTTTTTATGTCAAAATGAAAAAATAACTTTATCTTTGGTTCCCTTAACCTGAAATATTCATCACTGCGAGTATAATTAAAAATGGTGACTAATTCAGGATCAACAAGTAACACGTTTACAACAGAGCCAATGAGACCTTTAATCAACATTCTGTCAATAGCATTCATCACACTAATACTTTCCGGTTGTTATAGTGACAACTACCGCATCAAAGGCACCATCGAAAATGGAGACGATCGCATGCTTGTGCTTGAAAAGATGCAACTGGACCGAAACCTGGAAATCGACAGTTTACTATTGGACAAGAATGGAAAATTCTCTTTCCATGGAGAAAAACTGACTGTACCTACCTTCTTTAAGCTAAAGCTGTCTGAAAGCAACTACATCACACTCCTGCTGGATTCGACTGAACATGTCACTGTTACAGCAGATGCTAAAAATCTGGAAAACACCTATCGACTGGAAGGATCCATTGAATCCAGAAAAATCCAGATACTCAACGAAAGGCTCAAAACACTGAGAAACACCGTTGACAGTCTTTTGGCAATTTATGAAAACCTTCCTGAAGAAGGAGCAACGCAAAGGAAAAATGAAATTGGTCACGAACTCATGCTGGCGTTGGAAGAGCATAAGAGTTTCATCGGTTCATTTGTAATGGATAATCCACGGTCGTTTGCCAGCTACTATGCCCTTTTTCAAAGACTAAGCGACAACACCATGGTGCTGAATGTAATGGACAAAAAGGAACAAGTCTATTTCGCCACCATCGCCACAAGCCTTAACCTCATGTACCCCGAATCTCCCAGAGTGAAGCAACTATACAATTATGTTTTGAGTGCCAAAGCCCAGGAACGAAGAAAACGCATCACTGAAGAACTGGCCCAGGAGGCCGAAGAAACCATCCCGGAAATTAAGGAGAAAAATATTCATGGTGAAGAAATAGCGCTTTCCTCCCTGAAAGGAAAAGTTGTTCTTCTCTCTTTCTGGGCATCTTGGGACGAAGCATCACGCCGGGCCAATGATCACCTTAAGAAAGTATATCAACAATACCACGATCAGGGTTTTGAAGTTTACCAGGTATCTCTGGATCGTAGTAAAATTCTCTGGGAAAACGCTGTAATTAAGGACGAACTGCCATGGATCAATGTCAGCGATCTGCGGTATACCGATTCATTCCCGGCCAGAATCTACAACATCAATCAGCTGCCGGCCAATTATCTCATCAGCAAAGATGGCGACATCATCGGCAAAAATCTTTTCGGACATTTGTTAGAGGAAAAAGTAAAAGAAGCATTGTAGTCCCCTACGGACAGAGCTTAGATGAAATCCACTATTAAATGGCAATTAAATTCAGGATAAAATAATGGATGAACACCTCATTTTTATATCGCCTTATGAATGCTGTGTTAGTGCTGCGATATTTACGTGTTCATCATAAATAAGAAGAGTAAATGCTATACGATAAAGCCCTATTGGTGAAAACACCGGTGGGGCTTTTTCATTTTGAAAATGACAGCAGTGGAAGTTATTTTTCGGTAACCTAACCAAAGAGCCGGATACATGGCAGAGAAAATGGCACGAAAAAACAGAAACGCTTTGCAGTCTTCAACCTTTCGACGAATATATTCCACTAATTCACAAGCAACCAGAACTTACCATAAATTTGGTGAATCAAATTAAAAACAGATATCTTTGTCCGCTGAAATTAATAACGGAAATTCCGGATTTGGAGCAGAAAAAGAAAATATATTTTGCCTCGGATGCACACCTGGGGGCACCAACCATCCGCAATCATCGTGAACATGAGAAGCGATTTGTGAACTGGCTGGACCAAATAAAGACAGATGCGCGTGAGATATATCTGATGGGCGACATCTTTGATTTTTGGTTTGAATACAAGCATGTGGTTCCACAGGGACATACACGCTTTTTAGGAAAGTTGTGCGAATTAACCGACAGTGGCATTCCGGTACACTTCTTTACAGGCAACCACGACATTTGGGTATTCGACTATCTTCCCCGCGAGACAGGAGTCATCGTACACAAGGAACCCTATTTCCCGGTTATTGACGGGAAGAAATTCTTTCTGGCACATGGAGACGGACTCACCCCTGATGAAAAAGCCTACAAAAGACTAAAATCACTATTCACCAACAGGTTGGCACAAAAACTCTTCAGATGGCTTCATCCTGACCTGGGAGTAGGCATGGCCAATTTCTGGAGCCGCAAAAGCAGGGAAAACAATCAGGAGTCGGAGACAGCAAAATTCCAAGGAGAAGAAAATGAATGGCTAATCAAATTTGCAAAAAACATCCTTAAAACGGACCACTACGATTTTTTCATTTTTGGCCACCGTCATGTGGCAATCAATCTAAAAATAGGGAACGACAGCAGGTTATGCTATCTGGGCGACTGGGTAAGTCACTTCTCTTATGCATTATGGGATGGTGAAAACCTGGAATTGAAATACTATCAAGGATAATCAATCAATTTCTAAAACAATCATGAGTACCAAAAAATTATATTCGGTTATCACCGGTTCCGGTAGTTATCTGCCCCCGGTAGCAGTGCCCAACAATAGCTTTATCAATAGCTCATTTTACAATGAAGATGGCACAAAAATAGAAACCCCGGGTCAGGAGATCACCGAGAAATTTGAACAAATCACCGATATTTCAGAGCGTCGAATTGCAGAAGAGCATCTGACAACTTCTGACATTGCGGCCATTGCAGCAGAAAAAGCACTGGAAGATGCGGGTTTTGATCGCGAAAAACTGGACTATATCATAATTGCACACAACCTGGGAGATATCAGAAGCGGTAGTCTTTATCCCGACATCATGCCTACGATTGCATCCAGAGTTAAGAAAAAACTGGGAATCAAAAGTCACAAAGCAGTGGCCTACGATATGACCTTTGGATGTCCAGGTTGGACACAGGCAATGATTCAGGCCAACTATTTCCTCAAATCAGGGGATGCTAAAAGTGCCCTGGTCATAGGTGCTGATACCCTGAGCCGCGCGATGGATCCTCACGATCGTGATTCAATGATCTTCGCCGACGGAGCAGGAGCTGTGGTACTGGAAGCAGTTGAGCGTAAAGAACCAGTGGGAATACTAAAACATGTTACCCGCACAGATACAGAAGAACACCTGGATTTACTGGCCATGGGAGATTCCTACAACAAGGATCTTAGGCACGATCTCAAATACGTAAAAATGCTTGGGCGTAAAGTCTATAATTACGGTCTCACCTACGTCCCCCTTGTAGCACAGGAGTGCTTGGACATCAACAACCTGACGCTCAAAGATGTTAGCAAGATCCTCATTCATCAGGCCAATGCAAAGATGGACGAAGCTATTCTGAAGCGCATCTTCAGATTATACAACGAAAAAGAGGCCGATTTCAGTACCATGCCCATGACCATTAGAACACTTGGCAACAGCAGTGTAGCAACTGTCCCTACATTGTATGACCTGGTAACCAAGAACCAACTGGAAGGTCACTCCCTGAAACCGGGAGATTATGTCATGATGACCTCGGTGGGGGCAGGCATGAACATCAATGCGTTTATGTACAAAATGCCTTAAAAATACTCAGGAATAAATTTTTATGGTAGCAATACGAATGTACTGAAAAGCAGGCAGAGAATTTTCTATCTGCTTTTCAGAAAAGCTTCTGCTACTACCAGATCAAAAGGAGTAGTGATTTTTATGTTTTCACTATTCCCTTCAACCAATGTAATCGTGAAACCTGCAGCCTCCACCACAGAGGCATCATCTGTAAAATCAGATCTGTAAGGTAATTCGTAAGCTTTCCTTAATACTGAGGCACGGAAAATCTGTGGTGTCTGAATACTTCTGTAGGCATACCTTGGGCGCATTTCGCTCCTATTCCCATTCACTTTACGAATAGAATCTGTCAACTCCATCACCGGAATGACAGCTCCGTATTTCTTAGCTGCATGAAAACAGCGCTCGATGGTTTCTGGACTGACAAAAGGCCGTACACCATCGTGCACCGCAACCAACTCTCCGGAAGCTGCTTTCAACCCGTTCTTTACACTATTGTAGCGTGTTTTCCCACCCTTGATCAATTGATGCCGGATTTGGAAATTATGCTTTCGGCATAGAGCCTGCCAATAAGAAAACTGATCTTCAGGCAAAACCAAAATGATCTCCAACGAATCATTATGATCATAAAAACCTTTTATGGTATGCATCAAAACCGGGAGGCCGCCAATGGGAATAAACTGCTTGGGGACATCCTCCCCCATACGAATTCCGCGCCCTCCGGCAACAATGATAACTGTATTTCCGATCATACTTCAGATTTTAACAAATGGAAACAAAGGTAACAATAAACTACCGGATCTTACATTGATTGATGTGTCACACCCACACCGCTGATCATTCTAACTTTTTAGTATCAGGGTCGTTAGAAAAAAGCATTAAATCTTAAAAAAGAAAAAACAAATCAACCTTTCATCTATTCCTGCGTAAGTGCCCAATATTATATTCTTTTTGAAAACTGGGTTTTTATGGGTTTAAAATTTACTACACTTAATCGTTTCTCACGATTAAGAGATCAGCTATTGGTTTCTTTCGGTATCCTGACCGCTACCATTATTGTAATTATCTCTGTCATCAACTATTCCACCGTAAAAAGCACATTACTGGAGGATGTTCGTCAGAAGCAGCTTAAAGCATTTGTGGAGGCTGCTCAAAGCGATCTGGAAACCAAGCTGGAAAAAGGGATGGAAGCATCAATGGCTTTGGCAGATGACCCGTTGCTGATTCATTGGTTTCAATCAGCCGAGAGCGACACCAGCCTTAGACACCTTGCATTAAGCAAAATTGACATGTTTGCTGAAAAGATGGGCTACCCTTCTGTATTTGCAGTAAACAGGGAAACGGGCAATTATTATACTGAAAACTTCAGGAAAATCGATATAGTTGATCCGAATGATCCGGATGATTCATGGTTTTTTGAAAGTCTAAAGTCAGGACAAAAGAGCGCACTAAACTATGACTATAACGCAGAATTGGATCAGACCTTTTTCTTTTACAATATCCTGATCGGCAATCCCGAAAACCCTGCAGGTGTTGCCGGCGTAAGCGTAAATCCCTCAGAAATAGTTCAAACATTCAACAGCCGGAAAATCACAGAAAACAGTTGGATGTGGATGGTTGATCAGAATGGGAAAATCCTTATTTCCGGAAACGAAGATGAAATCAACAGTAATATTGCCTCTATTCTAACTCCCGGGCTAAGCAATCAACTGGTAGGAAAAGAGGAAGTGATTATAACCAGCGGCCATGAATTCAACGGAGAAACTTATGAAATGATCGCCATGCCGGTAGGGGCCACAGGACTAACCACTATTTTGATCGCTCCAACTTCAGAATTGCTTGCCATTATTCAACCGATAAAAACGAGCAGCATTATTCTAAGTGTTATTTTTCTCGCCATCACCATTTTTGTGGTTCTGTTACTGGCAGGCAACATATCAGCCCCGCTGGTCGAAATATCCTCCCTGGCTCGTGAGTTTTCACAAGGGAACCTGACTGGAAAGATAAAAGGAAGCATCACCAATCGCAAAGATGAATTGGGACACCTGGCAAAGGCTTTTGGTGCCATGAAGGAACAAATTTCGGATATGATTCATCAGGCCCTCAATGCAGCAGAAACCGTGCATGTGGGCAGCCAGGAGATGAACAATTCTGCTGCATCTCTTTCGGAAAGTGCTACAGAGCAGGCCAGTTCAACGGAAGAGCTATCCGCCTCTATGCAGCAAATGAGTTCCAATATCAGCCAAAATGCAGACAACGCGCGTCAAACGGAAAAGCTGGTTTCTGAAGCAGCAGGAGATGCCCAGACCGGTGAAAATATCCTGCGTGAAGCAGTAGCAGCGATTGAAAATATCTATGAAAGCGTTGTGCTTATCGAAGATGTGGCAAGACAAACCAATATTCTGTCTCTTAACGCAGCGATTGAAGCAGCCAGAGCAGGAGAACAGGGAAAAGGATTTGCTGTAGTGGCTGCCGAAGTAAGAAAACTTGCCGAACGAAGCAGGATCAATGCATCTAAAATAAACCAGTTATCGACCAACAGTGTAAATCAGGCCAGAAATGCAATGCAGATATTTGTGGAACTGCTGCCTAAAATTAATAAATCGAATGAACTGGTGCTGGAAATAGCAGCAGCTTCTAAAGAACAGGATGCAGGTGCCACCCAAATAAACAACGCGCTCATGGAACTGGACAAAGTCTCCCAGATGAATGCCCAGACTTCCGAAAACATCAATGGAATGGCTCATGAATTTTCTGAAGAGATAGGACAATTACAGAAAGTCATCAGCTATTTCCGCATTGAGGAAAAACAATAATCACAACTGAGCACAAGGGAAACCAACAAAGGGTTGTCCAAAAAGTACAAAACACCAAAAAGTGTCAGGTTAAGCGTAGTCGAAACATCTGTTCTTCAAACGAACAGATTCTTCAACAAGCTTAATATGACATCAAAATTGTACTTTTTGGACAGCCTTTTAATACGTTTTCAGTGCACGCCTCAGGTTTTCAAACCTTGCCTCATAATCGTTTACTGCCAGTTTAATGACCTCCCGGGCCTCTGCAGCATTGTAGATATGGGTTATTTCAGACTCCCGGTTCATTCCCGGCATATCCTTATATGTAAGGAAATAATGCTTCAAACGTCGGATAACCAACTCAGGAATCTCACCTATATCGGTAAAATCTCCATAAACAACATCGCCTTTCAATACTGAAATAATCTTATCATCGGCCTTATTGCCATCAATCATTCGAAGTCCTCCAATAGGAATCACTTCGGCAATAATATCTCCGTGTGTGATATCTTTCTCGGTGAGCACACAGATATCCAAAGGATCACCATCACCGTTGATCTCTTTTTTCCCGGTCTTTTCGCTACAGAAATTCCCTACACCCTTACCACAGTAAGTCTGGGGAATAAAACCATACAAAGTAGGACTCACATTAGAATACTTCTGAGGACGGTCTATACGAAGGTAGCCACTCACCTTGTCTATCTCATATTTAATGGTATCCGTAGGCACCACCTCAATAAAACAGTTGATAATATCGGGTGCCATATCCCCGATGTCAATCCCATGCCAGGGATGCGATTTGTATCTGAGTCCCATAAGCCTTCCGATAGGATCCATTAAGCTGTTAGCCGACATAATGCGATCGTTTTTCTTTTTTGTCATACAATAAATCTTTCCTAACCCGGCAGAAACCAGGCAAACGTCTAACCTAATCAGGCTTTACATGGTGCAAAGTAAAGCATTATTTCCAATTAACCAGCCCATCCTGCTCTGTCAAGATTGCGATATTGCACTGCTTCACCCACATGATAGGCTTCTATAAGTTCTGAACCATCCAGATCGGCAATGGTTCGCGCAACTTTAAGAATGCGGTCATAAGCACGGGCCGAAAAATCGAGATGTTCCATGGCATTCTTCAGAATGGCCTGACCTCCTTCATCAGGGGTGGCAAAACGTGCCAGCAACTTAGTATTCATTTGTGCATTGCAATGAACACCGGGGTAATCTTTAAATCTCAGCGATTGAACTTTTCGCGCGCGGATGACTCTTTCTCTTACCGTCTCACTTTTCTCCACTGCATTTTGACCTGAGAGCTTTTCAAAGGGTACGGGTACCACTTCAATATGCAGATCAATGCGATCAAGGAGCGGCCCTGAGATGCGACTCAGATATTTCTGAACCACTCCCGGACTGCAAACGCATTCTTTCTCCGGATGATTATAGAACCCACAGGGACAGGGATTCATGCTGGCCACCATCATAAAACTGGCCGGATAATCAACTGTAAAGCGCGCCCGGGAAATCGAGATCGTTCTGTCTTCGAGAGGTTGCCGCATAACTTCCAGTACCGAACGTTTAAATTCAGGCAACTCATCCAAAAACAAGACACCATGATGGGCCAGCGAAATTTCCCCGGGTTGCGGAAAAGAGCCACCCCCTACCAGGGCCACATCCGAGACACTGTGATGGGGACTGCGAAATGGTCTTCGGGTAAGCAGGGAAATATTTCCATTTAGCTTTCCTGCCACCGAATGAATCTTGGTGGTTTCCAGAGCTTCATCAAGCGTCAGTGGAGGTAAAATGGTGGGCAGTCGTTTGGCCAACATAGATTTTCCGGAACCGGGAGAGCCAACCATAATTAAATTATGCCCTCCTGCTGCAGCTACCTCCAGCGCCCGCTTCACACTTTCCTGTCCCTTCACATCAGCAAAGTCAATTTCACTCTTCGATTGTTCTTTCAGAAATTCTGCCTCTGTATCGACAACTTCAGGCGTTAGTTCCATTCTTCCTGACAGGAAATCAACCACTTCCTTAAAAGATTCCACACCATAAACATCCAATTCCTGAACAACAGCGGCTTCCCTGGCATTCTTTTTGGGGACTATAAAGCCTTTAAAACCCTCTTCCCTGGCTTTAAGGGCAATGGGCAATGCCCCTTTGATGGGATGAACAGAACCATCAAGCGACAGTTCTCCCATCATCATAAAATCAGAAATTCTATGCGATTGAATTTGTTCATCAGCCGCCAACACCCCGACAGCAATTGGCAAATCGTAAGCCGATCCTTCCTTTCGGGTGTCGGCAGGTGCCATATTGACAACGATACGTTTACCGGGCCACTTATGTCCCATCTCCTTAAAAACAGATTCAATGCGTTGCTGACTTTCTTTGACAGCATTATCGGGCAGGCCTACAAGAAAAAAACGGATCCCACGCGTAACATTTACCTCGATGGTAATGGTAATAGCATCGATGCCCGTTACGGCGGCACCAAAAGTTTTAACTAACATAATTTTGGGTTTTGTATCCCAAGTTAAACAAAAAACAGAAACAAATAAAGCACTCATTGAGTTACTTTTAAATATCCAGCTAAAGTTAAAATATGATGAGATCAATCTGAAAAAACAGAAAGAAATAAAATAGCGGAAAGAACCCGCGGATTTATTACTTTTGTATATCAAAACACAGAAAAATGAGAATAACTTTTTTTAAACTTCCACGGCATCGCAAGTTCCAGTACGATCCGATTTATTTCAATCCGGAAAAAGAGGAACGCAAAGAGCGGGAAAGACGCATACGTCAGGAAATGGGTCTGGATGTGGAAGCACAGGAAGATGAGCGTGGATATACCGAGCGCATCAGAGGAGGCATGCGGAGACGAATCAAGTCTCATTTTGAAGTAAGCAGAAGTGAAAAAAAGAAGTCCAATATCCGACTGATTATAATTCTCGTGCTGTTGATGGCCATTTTCTATTATTTACTCAATGTTGCCTCCGAATGGTACAGCCAGTTCATGATGTAAACCACTGAACCAAAAACCAAAAGAAGAAGCGAAGGCCAATGTCAGATATTATACAATTGCTCCCCGATTCGGTAGCCAATCAAATAGCTGCCGGAGAGGTAATTCAAAGACCTGCTTCCATCATCAAAGAACTTGTAGAGAATGCCGTTGATGCGGGAAGCTCCGAGGTGAAAATTATCGTTAAAGACGCAGGTCGTACCCTGGTGCAAATTATTGATAACGGCTGTGGCATGAGTGAAACAGATGCCCGAATGGCATTTGAAAGACACGCCACTTCCAAAATAAGGGAAGCCAACGATTTATTTGCCATCCGTACCATGGGATTTCGGGGGGAAGCACTGGCCTCCATTGCGGCAGTAGCTCAGGTAGAATTAAAAACCCGGCCTCATGAACATGAGTTGGGCACCAGTATTGTCATCTCCGGATCGAAAGTTGAAAGCCAGGAACCTATTACCTGCAGCCCCGGAAGTAATTTCATGGTGAAAAACCTCTTTTTCAACGTGCCTGCCCGCCGCAGATTCCTGAAAAAAAATGCAACGGAAATGCGCCATATAGTAAATGAATTTCAACGCATTGCACTGGCCAATCCGGATGTTGCCTTTTCGCTGACCCACAACGATCAGCTGCTTTTCAACCTGACCAAAGGTAAACTGTTACAACGCATCAATGATGTCATGGGCAAGCAAAGCAGTGCCCAGATGATTCCGGTGGAAACAGAAACCGCACTCATCAACATTCATGGATTTATCGGAAAACCCCAAATCGCCCGAAAAACCATGGGAGATCAGTTTTTCTTTGTCAACAACCGGTTTATGAAGAGTCCCTACTTGCACAAAGCAGTAATGGTAGCTTATGAAAACCTGGTACCGGCAGAACACTGTCCTCCCTACTTCTTGTTTTTCGATACAGACCCTTCACTCATTGATGTCAATATTCATCCCACCAAGACAGAAATTAAGTTTGAGGATGAACGTACCATCTGGAAAATCGTCAGTGCAGCTGTAAGAGAATCTCTGGGTAAATTCAATATGGTTCCATCCATCGATTTTGACCAGACCGACGAAATCTCGATCCCTACCTTTCGCAAGGATGATCCTGTTACCATTCCTTCCGTCAGCATCAATCCGGATTTCAACCCTTTTGAAGAAGAGAAAACCCGGCATCCATCAACTCCCAGATCTGCCCCGGTCAGTTCCAATTGGGAGTCATTGTATGAAGGTTTTGAATCACCAGAAGACCAAAACTGGTCAGACGATGAAACAGAAACCCTGATATTGCCTTCCAGAGGAGACAGTGAAGAAGAGATTGAACAACAAACCATTTCTTCTAAGCTTTCAACAGAGAAAAATGAAACCGGAACCCTCTATTTCCAGATAAAGAATAAATACATTATCACTTCCGTGAAATCAGGCATCATGATCATTGATCAACGCCGGGCACATGAAAGAATCCTGTTTGAAGATTTTTTGAAAAACATTCAGGCAGGAGCATCTGTTTCTCAACAGTCCCTCTTCCCGGAAGAAATCACCTTTAACGAAGAAGATGCCATCTTGCTCAGGGACATTCACAGTGACCTGAGAATATTTGGTTTTGAGTTACAGGAAAAAGGAAAACGTACCTTTGCCATTACAGGACAACCATCCTTCATCAGGAATATCAATGCCCCCGCCCTGATTGATGCCATTTTGCATGCTTTTAAAAGCGGAGAAGTAGATCCGGAAAACGAACTCAAAGAGCAACTGGCAACCATTATGGCCCAGAATGCCTGCATGAGACCGGGCGAATTCCTGACCCAGCCCGAAATGGCCGAACTGATCAATAAACTGTTTCTTTGCTCGGCGCCGAATTTTACGCCTGGTGGAAAAACCGTTTTCTCTATTATCGACAATGAAGAATTGGAAAAACGATTTAGGTAAAACGACAGGTTGACATACAATTGAGCATGGCACCGATCTTGTATCCCCATGCATTTTATTAACCATTAGTACGAAAAAATGAATACAGGAGCATCACCATTTGGCGGATTACCCCCCGTGGTCAAAAACCTCATCATAATCAACGCCCTCTTTTACGTTGCCAGTCTGGTACTGATCAGCACTTTTGGCATTCGCATAGAGGAATACCTGGGACTTCACCTTCCCACAGCTGAATCGTTCAATCCTTTTCAGTTGGTCACCTACATGTTCCTTCATGCTTATTATTCTCCTACTGAAGGAATTATATTTTTCCATCTCTTTTTCAATATGTTTGCCCTGTTCATGTTTGGGCGCATGTTGGAAGCAGTGTGGGGCCCCAAACGCTTTCTGATATACTATTTCGTGACAGGTATTGGTGCTGCACTGGTGCACATAGCAACGCAATACATCGAAGTAACCCCTGTACTTCAGGCCATCACACATGACATTAACAACGCCTCTCCCGAAGCGCTGAAATCCTTTCTCAATCAAGCACTTCCCCGGGGGATGCGGGATCAATACCAACAACTTATCAGTGAGAGCCCGGGAAGTCTTCATGCCATCTCCAGAGATTTCATGGTCAAATACCGAAATCTTTACCTTGATAGTTTCGTGACAGTAGGAGCCTCCGGCTCAGTTTTCGGCATATTGCTGGCCTTCGGAATGCTATTCCCCAACACCCAGCTGATGCTGCTATTCCCGCCTATCCCCATTAAGGCAAAGTATTTTGTGATCATTTACGGAGTGATTGAACTCTTCATGGGCGTGCGGAATTTTGCCATGGACAATGTAGCCCACTGGGCGCATTTAGGAGGCATGCTTTTCGGATTCATTCTGATAAAATACTGGAAAAATAAAGGATTTTACTATTAATTTGCAGTATGAGCATCTGGACAGAAATAAAGGAATCATTTCGTCAGGGATCAACATTGACAAAGCTAATCTATATCAATGTTGGCGTTTTTGTAGTCATTAAGTTATTGCAACTTTTATTACTGCTCACCGGACAGGGAATGGGCTTTGCCAATTTGCTAATCAATTGGCTGTCGGTACCCTCTGATCCGACATTATTGCTTTTTCGGCCCTGGACGTTGATTACCTATATGTTCCTGCATTACGATTTTTTCCACATCCTTTTCAATTTGCTGTACCTGTTTTGGTTTGGACGTTTGTTTGTACAGCTGGTGGACGTCCGAAAACTACTGACCGTGTATTTCTGGGGCGGACTGGCAGGAGC
>DHQK01000191.1:28232-34545 GCA_002411085.1 Marinilabilia sp. UBA5340
GTAATGGCCATTTTGTTTGCTGTAGCCCGACTCAGACCCAACTTTAGTGTTTACCTGTTCCTGATAGGCCCTGTAAAACTGAAGTATCTGGCGCTCGGAGCTTTTATTATTGATCTGATAAGTATTCCCGGAATGGCCAATGCCGGTGGTCATCTTGCCCATATCGGCGGGGCACTCATCGGAATCTATTACGGATGGAGATTGTCAGAAGGCAAAATAAAAGGAGATTTTTTCGATAACATGGCACAAAAATCGGAAGGGTTGTTTAAGAAAAAATCGAAGCTCAAAGTAAAACACCGTCGTCCGATGACCGATCTGGAATACAATGCAAAAAAGGTCAAACGTCAAAAAGAGTTGGACAGAATCCTGGAAAAAATAAAACAAAGCGGATACGACAGCCTTAGCAAGGAAGAAAAACAGATGCTTTTTAATGCCAGTCAGGACAACAATTAAAATTCCGATCCATTGAAACGCCTATTTCGATCCATATCACTTCTTGTCACCATTGTTTTTGCTTTGGCCTTACTGGCCTCCATGGCAGTCATTTATATAAGCCCTGCAAAAATTCATTTTCTGGCACTTTCCGGTTTTCTGTTTCCGGCACTGTGGGTAGTCAACTTACTCCTTTTGCTTATCCACATAGCCCGCAAAAGTCCAAGGTTTCTGTTACCTCTAATTGTTTTGGCTCTTAGTTGGAACCAGTGGAACAATGTATTCAGACTCTCTGGTGAGAAGTCTCCGGAAGACATGAACAGGCCGTTAAAGGTAATATCATACAATACCCGAATGTTTGACTATTACGAGTGGTCTGATCAGCAAAACACTCCTGAAGCCATTTATGAATATCTTCGCGCTGAAAACCCGGATATCATTTGTTTTCAGGAATATTTCACTTCCAACCGCAAAGAAGGATATCTGCCCAATCAAACCCGCGCCAGATTCAGAGCGCTGGGATATCAGCACATCGAATATCTTTACGATAATGGGCAAGGAACAGGATACGGTATTGCGACGTTCTCCCGATATCCAATTGTCAACAAAGGCTCACTGCCATTCCGCGACAGTAAAAATATGGCCATATTTACCGATCTCAATGTGGACGGTAAAATCATAAGGGTTTTCAATAATCATCTGGAATCTATAGGATTCAAGGAAAACGATTTTAATGTAATAGACAGCCTGAAATTTGAAATGGATGAACAACAGCGACAGGGAATCAAACAAATTGTAAATAAAATGTCAAGGGCATTCCGGCAACGGTCGTCTCAGGCGGAAATTCTCTCCCGTCATATCAATAATTCCCCCTATCCGGTAATTGTTTGCGGTGATTTCAACGACACTCCGATCTCCTATGTTTACCGAACCATGCGAGGTGACTTAAAAGATGCATTCCGCGAATCAGGATCAGGCATGGGAGGGACATACAATGGTCGTCTGCCTTCACTGCGGATTGATTACATTTTTCACGATCCGGCCTTTAATTCCTATGATTTCAAACGACATAAAATAGAATATTCGGATCATTATCCCGTTTCTACTATAATAGAAATGAATCCCGGAAAAAAGGAATAACGAGAAAAGACAAATAAAATATACGACTATGCTCCGCTAAAAAATAGCTTAATCGCAAAGACGCAATGAAGTAAAAATTTAACGGATCATTGATATCCTAAGAAGCCTGAAAACCCATTAACAATTAAAATCTCTTCGGATGAAACAATATAAAGAATTGCTGCAACGCGTCCTCGATGAAGGGGTCAAAAAAGAAGACCGGACAGGAACCGGTACCATCAGTGTTTTTGGGCACCAGATGCGCTTTGATCTGCAAGCCGGTTTCCCCCTGCTCACCACCAAAAAAGTTCACCTGAAATCAATTATACATGAACTTTTGTGGTTCATCAAAGGAAGTACCAACGTCAAATATCTTCAGGAAAACGGTGTACGCATCTGGAACGAGTGGGCCAAAGACGATGGAGAATTGGGTCCCATTTATGGTTACCAATGGCGCTCCTGGCCCGATGCAAGGGGAGGTCACATCGATCAGTTAAAGCAAGTTATCGAATCCATCCAAAAAACACCCGATTCCCGCAGGCACATTGTGAGTGCATGGAATGTAGGCCAACTGGAAGATATGCAGCTTCCTCCCTGCCATATTTTATTCCAGTTTTATGTTGCTGACGGAAAACTAAGTTGTCAGCTCTATCAGCGAAGTGCCGACATTTTCCTGGGAGTGCCCTTCAACATTGCCTCCTATGCTCTGTTGACCATGATGGTGGCACAGGCAACCAATCTGGAGCCTGGTGATTTTATTCATACACTGGGAGATGCACACATTTACCTCAATCACATCGATCAGGTAAAACTCCAACTTTCCAGATCGCCGCGACATCTGCCTACCATGACCATCAACCCTGAGGTGAAAGACATAGACGATTTTAAATATGAAGATTTTCAATTGAGCGACTACGATCCACATCCACATATCAAGGGAAAGATTTCAGTTTAAAAACAGCTTATTTTCAGCATGGATATATCACTTATTGTTGCCACCGACGAAAACAACGGCATTGGAATCAATGGCGACCAGCCGGCTTTTATCAGGGCCGACCTGAAACGCTTTAAAGCACTGACTACGGGCAATACCATTGTAATGGGCCGGAAAACTTTTGAAGCCCTCCCCAAAGGCGCGTTGCCCAACAGGCGAAATATTGTTATTTCAAGACAAAACAATTTGGCTCCCGAAGGATGTGAAGTCATTGCAACCCCCGGAAAACTAGAAGAGATCTGCTCTCCGAAGGAAAAAGTTTTTATTATAGGAGGCGGAGAAATTTACAAACTGTTTTTCCCAAAGGCAACACAACTTTTAGTGACCCTGATTCACCATAAATTCGATACGATAGACACCTGGTTCCCTGAAATTGATCCCCAAAACTGGGACATAGAAAGCCAGGAAGGTCCGTTTAAAGATCCACAAAACGAATTATCCTATTCTTATATCAACTATATAAGAAAGTAATCGCCGGGCTAATCAAACGGCAAAAAGCTCGTGGCAACATGTGCATACCGTACTTTGTCATCAAAAGTATTGGCAAATTCCATGAAAGCTGGAAGGCCGGTGCAATGACAAAGTCCGAATTGTCCTACGTCCAGCTCTTTAAAAGCATGCACTGTTTTTGAAATACGCCCTTTGGAGTCCCCTTTCAAATGGGTGCCACCCAGCACCAGTTTAATGTGATCTTTGCCACTGATTTTCATGGCTGAACGACAGATGTTGGCAATTCCCCGATGAGCACAACCCGCCAAAACTACAATTCCTTCCGGATGATCAAAAAGCATAAACAACTCATCGTCGAACTGATCAGGTCTTAATTGATCGCCATCGTTTATCAACATTGACTGAGCCGGCTGCTCAAATTCGTAATAGTGCCCAATTTCCGTGACAACTTTTAGTTCGGGAGCCAACTCCATAATTTGGGAGACCGTCCGGAAACGGTTTTTGTAACGTTCTACAATCTCCGGGTCAATTCCGATAAAACGCGGGGCTCCGGTACTTTTGGACATCTTCTGAGCGAAAGCCCCGGGTTTCAACCAGACAGGTGCATGTTCATTCACCTGAAAGAAGGCCTCCAGCCCTCCTGTATGATCATAATGTCCGTGACTAATTACCACATCATCTATTTGCGAAAGATCCATATTCAGTCGCTTCGCGTTATGAATCAATAAATCGCTTTGTCCTGTATCAAATAAGATCTGCCTGCCTCCGGTTTTTACCAGGTAAGAAAGACCGTGTTCTCCTTTTGTGCCTTGTTGATACGCAAGATTCTCGACCAATGTAATAATCTCTATAACTGAATTTTGCATGAACACAGAATAATAAAATTGAACAATTGTAATTTATAAAAGTAACAAAACCTGTGTAACCTTTTTTACCTTTAAGGATATTTAAGGGCACGAACCAACAATAAAAAAATGGATTGGCTATCCGACGAAGACATTATGCAGGAAGTAAAACAGGGAAATACAGACTTGCTGGCTCTTTTATTTCATCGCCACCATAAGCATCTGTTCAACTTCTTTTTGCAAACGGGAGTGGAATATCACCACAGCGAAGATCTCATGCAGCAGGTTTTCTATCGTATCCTCAAATACAGGAACAGTTACCGGGAGCATGCCGATTTCAGGAAGTGGATGTTTACCATTGCCAGAAATATCATGCGAAAACACTTTGAAACGCGCAAACGGCACCAGGAGCAAGATTTGCCTGACATCCTGCTAAACTTTATTGAAAATCAGATAAATAATTCAGACGAGGAGGAAAAAATAAAAATCCTGTACACAGCCCTTGAGAATATTCCGGCTCAGGATCGGGAACTTATCAACCTCAGCCGTTTCCAGGGAATGAAATATGAGGACATTGCCGAGATTACAGGGACGACAGTTGGAGCCATAAAAGTAAAAATGCACAGGGCAATAAAAAAATTAAGAGATCACTATTTTCAAAAAGCCGATCAATGACTACCCAAAAGATAAATACTATGAAATGCAATAACACCCAGATAAACGCTCTTCTCACAGCCTATCTAGACAAGGCACTTACTCCGGAAGAGACAATAATGGTAGAAGCCCATTTGAATAATTGCAGTGCGTGCCTGCACGAACTTCAGGAAATCAGAAATATTCAGCAACAAATAGAGCAAACTCCACTTATTGAACCACCTGAAGATGCAGAAAAAAGGTTCCGCCAAATGCTGGAGAAGCAATCTAAACCGAAAAAACGATCCATCACCATTACCGTGGACTTTTCATGGAAAAAAATTGCTGCAGCAATAATCATCTTTTTAGCCGGGGCCGCCACTGCACTGTTGATTCAACCAAATACTGAAACCAGCAGATCTTCCCTGGCCAGTTTGGAAAACCAGGTAAGCCAAATGCGGCAGGTTCTAATGGCAGCGCTCATCAAGAATGACTCACCCAGTGACCGATTGAAAGCAGTACAATATGCCGAACAAATATCCAAACCTTCACCTGAGGTTACCAACATACTTTTGGAAACGCTCAATCACGATCCAAGCGTAAACGTAAGACTTGCGGCAGCAAATGCATTGCAGGAATTTGCCATACATAAAGAGGTACGCACTGCATTGGCCGAATCGCTGCAGCAACAATCTGACCCCATGCTACAGATTGTGTTAATCAAAATGCTGGTGCAATTGCATGAGCAAAGCGTTGTGCCCACACTTCAGCAATTTTCGCATGACGAGGAAACGCACGAAATGGTAAAAAAAGAAGCTGAAGAAGCACTCACTGTATTGCTTTAACATCCACCCGCAAATATGTCAAACACCAGGGTTCCCGGCCGGACTCGGACATTAACTTAAAATTTAAAACAATGAAACATACAATCATAGTTATTATTGCATTTTGGCTGGCCTGGCAAACAGGTCTGTCACAAAACCAGTACGAGACAGAAATTCCCAATATCAGAAAAGTGCTGATTGAGAGAATTCCCGGAACACTCCTGATTCAGCAGAGTAAGGAAAATATTTTCAGAATTGAAAGCGACAAAGAACCCCAGATGGAGCTGCAAGACGAACGAGCCCGGGGACTAAAACCTGTCACTGGTAATTACGACAATACCGGACTGGGACTTGCACTGATCCAGTCGGGGAGCAATGTAACCATTTCGGGCCCCAGCCGACTGGATTCAGATGGCAACTACACCCTTTTTTTACCCCCTGATGTGGAAGTATCGGTAGACTTTGCCAACCCCTTTTCAGGTGAATTGGTAGAAATCCGGGGAATAAAAAATTCGTTGGAAGTAAAAACACTCTCAGGAGATATCAAATTTTCCAACATTACAGGGCCCACTGTTTTTCACTCCATCAGCGGTGATATTGAAGGAAGTTTCTCTGCCCTCAGCCAGGAAGCTCCATCATCTATCATCAGTATCAGCGGACTTATTGATGTAGCCATGCCCACAAATACAAGCGCAGAAGTAAAACTGATGTCGGTTTCAGGAAAAATTTATTCCGGGTTTGAGATTGAAAAAGAAAATGCCCAAAAGAATAAAGACCCCAGAGCCGGGGATCTGTCTCAAATTTCGGGAATTGGTCAGAAAACCTCCGGAAAAATAAACGGAGGTGGAACTTCGCTGATTTTGCAAAGCATCAGCGGAAATATCTACTTCAGAAACAAATAATCGTATAAAATCCAATTATCATGTTAAGAATAATTTTCACTCTCCTAATTATCATTCCATCCATTGCCGGCAAAGGACAACGTATCATCAACGAAAAACTGGAATGGACACCCG
>DHQK01000251.1:0-633 GCA_002411085.1 Marinilabilia sp. UBA5340
ATTCGTGAAAATGAAGGCCGCAAAAAATACATTTGTGGCGGAGAAGAAAGCTACGGATTTTTACCTGGCGATTATGTAAGAGATAAAGACTCCGTAGGTGCCATTGTTATGATCAGCGAAATTGCAGCCTGGGCAAAAGATCAAAACAAAACAGTTTATGAACTGCTGAAAGACATTTATATCGAAAACAGCTTTTCTCAGGAGAAAATGAAGTACATTGTTCGCAAAGGCAAAAGCGGTGCGGATGAAATTCAAGCCCTGATGAAGAAATTCCGCAAAACACCGCCGACCCAATTGGGCGGATCCAAAGTAAGCTATGTAAAGGATTATCAGTCATTGAAAACCAAAAACCTGCTGACTGGCGAAACTACAGACATTACGGATAAACCTACGACCTCCAATGTGCTACAGTTTTTCACTGAAGATGGGTCAAAGGTTTCGGTACGACCATCCGGTACAGAGCCCAAAATCAAGTTCTATTTCGAAGTAAGAGACGAAATGAAGTGCCGTGAAGAATTCAATGAAGTATCAGCCAAGGCACTTGAAAAGATTGACAAAATCATGGCCGACATGGAAGTAGGCGAATAAATGAATTGCTAAAATCCATCCAAAAGAGGGTGTCCAAAAAGTACA
>DHQK01000251.1:951-4920 GCA_002411085.1 Marinilabilia sp. UBA5340
GATTCTTCGACAAGCTCATAATTACATCACAATTTCACTTTTTGGACAGCCTCTTTTTCAATCCTCAAAGAAAGTATCCGGAAAGTTCACCAAATAGACTCGTTCGGTACCACGCGTGATGGCGGTATAGAGCCACCTCAGAAAATCCCGGGACAAGTACTCTTCTGTAAAGTAGCCCAGATCCACAAAGACTGCTTTCCACTGGCCCCCCTGTGATTTATGACAAGTCATGGCATAAGCAAACTTCACCTGCAGTGCATTGTAGAAATCATTTTCACGTGCACTGTCAAAGCGCTTTTGAGACTCAGCAATATCCTGATAATCCTCCAATACCTTATAAAAGAATGCCTCCTGTTCTTCCTGCTTCAACCCTGCGGCGGGTGAAGAAATAGAATCCATCATAATTTTCACATCCAGCTCTACCTCTTTGTAATCCACCAGACGAAGTACCACATCAGCAAAATTCCTTCCATACAATTCCTGATATCCACTAATCCTGGCTACCTCGGCAATATCCCCATTGGCAATAAAACTTATCTTATCATCATCTTTCACCCAATGATAATTATTTTTCATCACAAGGAGGTAGTCCCCCACGGTCAATTGCTCCTCGCGAAATAGCATGGAATTTCTAATTCCCTGATTGTAAAGATTGGCCCGCTTATTGGTGCGGCAAACAACAAGCGTCTCCTCCAACCCATAATTATTGTAACAATAATCCAATTCTTCCATCAATTCAGCTCCCGTAATTCTGAAAAAATCAGGAAAATCACTCGTATGAAAGCGAGGAAACTCCTGGTCCTGATGACCACTTTCCAGCATCTCCCGAAGGCTGGTGGCATTGGAAAGAATGCCACTGCCCATTTTCTGTCGAACCACATCAGTAAGGGTAGCACTATAAACATTCAGTCCGCAAGATTCAATATACCCCTTCTCAAGAGCCGGACTCAAAGAAATTCCTACGGGGGGTAACTGGGCATCATCCCCGATAAACATCAGCCGGCAATTGCTCCCTGAAAAAACAAATTTCATCAAATCCTCCAGCAGTTTTCCTGAACCAAAAAGGCTGCCACTCCCGTCATTGGCAATCATAGAAGCTTCATCGATGATAAAAAGCGTATCCTTGTGAAGGTTTTTGTTGAGATCAAAAGCTGCAAATCCATCTTTGGATGATTGCTGACGGTATATCTTTTTATGAATAGTGTATGCCGGAAGACCGACGCTATTAGATAAAACTTTGGCCGCACGCCCGGTAGGTGCAAGTAAGAACGCCTTTTGTTTCAATTCACTTAAAACATGCACAACTGCCCGCACCATCGTTGTTTTGCCGGTACCTGCAAAGCCCCGAAGAATAAAAGCTGAACCGCCGGACAAATCGGAAAGAAAAGCTCCTATAACTGCTGCAGCCTGCGCTTGAGAATGCGTAGGTTCTAAGCCAAATTCATTCAGCAATTTACTTTTCAGAAAATCTTGCAACATAAACAGTACCGTTTTTTGAAAATATAGAAAAGAAGTTTAATTTCACCCCGCCAAAAAATCAGAGATTGGAAGGCCTGTGATAATAAAAAACAAAGATTTGCGATTTATTTTAGATAAAGAAAAGAAGGTTTGAATTTTTTTATAAATTTGTGCTTTCAAATAAAAAAACAAAATCCGAAAAATAATGAAAACAGCAATCCAGATTATTCTGACAGTTGCCATTCTTGCATTGGGTTATCTGTGCGTAGAGAGTATTCAAAAACCAGTAAGATTCAAAAAGGCAGCAGAAGTAAGAAAAGACAAAGTAATTGAACGACTGGAAGGCATCCGGGAAGCCCAGCGCGCATACAAATCGCTATACGGAAAATTCACCAGTAGTTTTGATACCCTGGTAAACTTTATCAATACCGATTCACTTCGTCTTGTGAAAATGGAAGGGCGACTGACTGACAGCATGCTGGAAGAAGGAATGACCGAGTTGAAGGCACTTAAACTTGGAATCATCAAACGGGATACCATTTTTGTATCAGTAAAAGATTCTTTGTTTAATAAGAATTTCATAGCAGACTCATTAAGATATGTACCTTTCACCAACAAGGAACAATTCGAAATGGATGCAACAGAAATCAATACTGCTTCGGGCGTTGAAGTTCCCATTTTCGAAGCTAAAGTACACAACAACACTTACTTAAAGGGATTGGACAAACAGCAAATCATCAACAGGAATGATGAGGATCTGGCTTATGAAAGATATCCCGGATTGAAGGTTGGATCTCTTACCGAAGCTAATAACAGCGCAGGAAACTGGGAATAATTAAAAATTTTATATATGGTTCCTGACCTTTCCGTTGTTGACGAAACATACGATACGACTATTACATCGTCATATTTTTTATCCATCCAGGCAAGCCTGGATGGATTTTCTTTTTGTACCCTCGATCCTGTACGAAATAAGTATGTACAGTTTCGACATTTTGAATTCAGAGAAACAGAAGAAGACAACTTCCTCCCGGCCATCGAACAAATATTTGAAAACAACGAGCTGCTTAATTTGCCCTACAAAAAGGTTTTTGTAATGGTACCTTCACCGGTTTCCACACTGGTTCCATCGGGACTTTTTCAACAAGAAGAGGCCTATAAATGGCTCAGCTTTACCCACCAAATCCCCCTGGGCCACGACATCACTTTTTCAAGAATGAAACTTGCTGATGCCTGGGCTATATTCTCGCTTCCCAAAAGAGTAAAAGAGCTTTTTAAAAGACAATTTCCGGAACCTGCATTCCTGCATCAATACGTGCCCATGACCGAAACAAAGCTGGCCATCAGTCGACCGGGAAGTAGCAAAACACAAATAATAATAAACATTCAAAACCACTTTTTCGACCTTGTGGTATTGGAAAAGAACAACCTGAAACTCTGTAACTCTTTTGAAATAACCGGAGAAGATGACCTGATCTATTACACCCTATTTGTGTTGGATCAATTGCAATTAGCTCCTTCCGTTTCTGAAGTTCTGATTCTAGGGTCTCACCCTCGGTATTATGAAATAAAAAAGGCCCTTGAAAAATACATTAAACACGTAAAGCAACCGGGATTACCCTCGGGCTTTCAATACAGCTATCTTTTCAGGGATGTACCCGGTCACAAGTTTAACAATCTTTTCAGTCTCGCAGGATGCGTATAGTAAGTGGAAAATTAAAGGGCCGGCGTTTCTCTCCGCCATCATCTTTCAAAGCAAGACCAACCACTGATCAGGCCAGAGAAAGCCTGTTCAACATCCTCAACAACCTGATTCATTTTGAAGATCAAAAAGTATTGGATCTGTTTGGAGGCACCGGGGCTATGTCGTATGAATTCGCTTCCAGAGGATGCATTTCAGTAACATCGGTTGAAAAAAGCTTCCCCCATTTCAAATTTATCAAAACCACACTCAGCACTCTGGGATTATCCGACAATGTAAAAATCATCAAGGCAGACGTTTTTAAGTTCCTGCAAAAAGACTCCGGTAGCTACACCCTCATCTTTGCTGATCCCCCCTTTAATCTACCTGAATTAAGCAAAATCCCGGACAATGTATTGCAATCGGGCCGCCTGACTGCCGATGGGCTCTTTGTGCTGGAACACGGCCCCGATCATGACTTCTCAACACATCCGGCATTTCAACAAAAAAGAAACTACGGAAAAGTCAACTTTTCATTTTTCAGACTCAATACACAATAGCTATTAACAAGCGAATTATCGCTGCTCTCTCAACATCCCCATAACTTCAAGACTAGCCACAACAAAAAATAGCTTCAACAGCAGGATACACTAATCCAATAGCAGAGTCATTTAATGCAACAACAAAAGACTTCAGAAGACAGTTAAAAGGTGTCACTGATGTGAAAGTTCTCCTTTATGAAATGCGGGATTTTTTTTTTGCACAGACCCCGGTTTTGGACATAATCCTGTATGATCCCTATCCTCCATGCACGTCAGATATAAAAAAAA
>DHQK01000280.1:0-763 GCA_002411085.1 Marinilabilia sp. UBA5340
CATTTAACTTATCCGCCAAAAAATGAGCTGATTAGTTATACCGGCGGTATTTGCAACGGCAAAGATTTATTGAAAGAAGCAATTGAAGAGTTAGGGCTTACAGCTGAGTTTCCTAAGCAGGAAGACTAGATTGTTTGGAATTGACACCAGACACTTGACTTTTTACCGGGTGTTGTTAATTCATTGGTAGATAGCGTATTTCGATTTCAAGTAGCTTTTGTTCCTGTCAAATGCCTTTTCCCATATTCCAAATACAATTTGACAAGCAGAATAAAGAAAATCCTTTTTACTGTAATGTCAGTGAGTTGATTATAGGAGGGGTAGGGCACGTCTGCTGTCAACTGTCATTTGCAAATCTGTTTACATAGCTGCGGATGGTTTCATGGCTTAAGCCAACAATATTTCCGATTTCGCGCAGGCTCATATTATCTTTTAGATAAAGTTCATGAGCCAGCATTTTTCTATGTTCATTGGTGAGTTCTCCCGGTTGCTCAAGAGATTCAATGACGGAATTTGCATTTTGTATGAAATAATTGGCAAGGGTGATAGCTCCCTCCATTGCCCTGAGACTTATTCTCTCTTTCCCTTCTTCGCCACACACCCAGTAGAGCAGTTGTAATATGAGGGAAAATCTAATCGTGTAGGTGTCAATTTTTGGATAAAAACCTTTTAGTTTTTCGTCGGTGTTCCGGCTATTTACGATGGCTGCATTTCTATTGAAATATTCTTTGTACAGTTGACGGGCCTGACTTGACAATTCAAT
>DHQK01000280.1:855-2043 GCA_002411085.1 Marinilabilia sp. UBA5340
TTTGGTCGGGTGAGGACAATTGTAAGTCAAGCAAACGGTTAATCAGCTGACTGTAATTTTCCAAAATTGACAGTGGCATATCGTTTTCCGGGAAACATCCTTTTGCTGAATTTGAAGGTTTGACAAACAGGATGCGTTCCAGAAAGCCGTTTCTGTCGCGGTTATCTTTGAAGAGTTCTCCTAAAAGCTTTGTCTGAATTCCTCCGATAACGCTGATATGGGGTGACATTAATGAAATGGGGATGCTGGAAACCCTGTTGACAATCACCGGTTTTCTGGACCATATTTTGAGCCATATCTCCTGGTCACTTCCTTTATTGTATTTACCCATATTGTGAAACCAGCCTATTAATTCGTCGTAATACACGCCAATTCCTTTTGGATTGTTGTGATGGATCCGGTATATCGCCTCAAGAGTGGCGTCGTCAACGATGAGTTGTTGCAATTGAGGGCGTTCAATGAATGTTTCTTCCTCATTGTCCTTGCTTTTGGAGTATCTTTCATATTCTTTGAGTTTTTCAGTATAGATGTTGTAAAACTCCTGATTCTTTTTCAGCAAAGGTTTAATCGCCAGTGATATAGCGTGGCTTTTGGAGGTCCCTGTTTCCCCAACAATGGCTATAAATAGGTTGGTCCCTTCGAACCAACCGTTTTTTACTCTCACCTGATGGGTATTGCCTATCGCTGTGCTGGCAGCATAAAGTATGGAACTTAAAACATACTCTGGGGGAAGGTTTAATCCCTCCCTGGCTTCAGCTGTGAAGCACTGGAGGGAATAGGGAAATACATTAAAAATGTCTTCTTTCATCTGTGATTCGTTCTAAGAAGTTAAGTTCTGTTTGGTTTCCAAGGTTTATTTTCCTGTTTAAGGGAATTAATACCTTCAACACACTGACGCCAAACTGGCGATTTTTCTTGATAGAGCCCTGGATCTCGCTTAAGAGGTCAAAATTTTCCAGAAAAGCCAGGTCATCATAGATATTCCACAGGAAATTGTTTTCTCTGGTGGTTTTTTGAATGTAACCCCGGTATTTGTGTTGGTCCAGAGTTTCCAGGTACCTGGCTTTTTTTACAAGGAATTCCTCAAGAGCTCCGGCCGGATTCCCTAATGGCATGTAATATTGTCTTTCCATCATGCATTCTTGTTTAAGAGGTCCAGTAAATCGCTTTTCCGGTAGTACACCCTTT
>DHQK01000280.1:2209-7196 GCA_002411085.1 Marinilabilia sp. UBA5340
AAAGGTAGTTTCCCGGTTCTTCTCTGATTCCAAAACCAGGTGGTTTTTCTGCGAAACTCCTTCATGGCTTCTCTTTCAGTGATGAAATCATTAAGGACATTGGAGGACGTTTTGCGGATCAGGAGATGTGAGTGAATTTCCTGAGTCATCTTAACAATGTTTTCATATTCCTCTGCGGGCATGAAAACCAGATTTTTAAATTTTTCCATAATTCGTTTTTTTTATTTACACTGCGAAGAAATCGGAAAACGAAATGAAAAAAGGGTACAAAAAAAGAGGTACAATCAGTGAATTGTACCCCTTCTGGATTTTTGTGTTTGTGGTCAGTGGTTTAAGAGAGCATCTTAGTGTTGTAAAATAAGTTCTTCATTTGCCTTGTTTGAAATAATTTCCATGTTCTCCTGTCATCCATTTCATTAGTGATCTGTTTTTCAGCATACCATTCCTCATAGGAGGGTAAGCCTAAAAAGTCACTCTGGTTTTGGGCGATCAGGCAAAGATCGTAAAGCAATGCTGCCAACGATTTTTTCCTTTTCTCTTTTAGGATAATGGCTTCATCCAGTTTTTCACCTATTATGGACAGGTCTAAAGCATCCCTGGAAGACTGGAAGTTTAAAATCATAAACTGCACATATTCAAGTTCGTCCAATCCGTAAAAATCCATCATGTTTTCATCCAAATATTCATTTTTTAGCGCTTCAATTGAAGACTGAAGGGCCGGAGCACTGAGCAGACCGTCAGGGTTGGCCAGGTATTCTGCTAAAACGGTAAGATTTTTGGTTTGATTATCAAAAATCTCCGGCTGGAACCCATGGCAGGTCAGATGTATGAATTTGAAAATATTGCCTAACATAACTGAATCAATACGTTCAATAAATGGATATTTTGTTTCCAGTTGAGTATTTATCCCAGATATGTATTCATTTATTCTCGGAAAGACCGGGGCGAATAAGTTCATCAGATCGAACTTGAAAAGATGAAGGAACAAATCCCGGTAGGGGGACATTTTCTCATTAAAATCTTGTTGAGGAATTTTCTCTTTGATGAGCAGTTGTGTTAATTCGTCATGTAATTTTCTTTCGTAGCAGTCGTTTGTTAGATCATTCCTGCTGGCTATGTACTCGATGATTAGGTGACCATATAGGTGAATGACTTGTTGTTCAATTGTCAGATCTTCCCTTATGATTAGTTTAGAGAAAAGGTTGACGGCTATATCGTTGTTTTCCGGAATTACTTTTCGTAAGATGTCTGATTCTGATAAAGAATTAAAGCTTTCGTCATCCTGAAGTTCCTTGAGCTTCATTTTTAGACTTGAAAGGTTGTTAATTTTTCTCATTTGTAGTTTAGAATGTGAATTTCTCCATCTCTTTTTCCAAAGTGCTGGTTTGCATTTTGGCGTAAATCTGGGTTGTGCGGATATTACAATGCCCGAGTATTTTTTGCACCACTTCAAGTGGCATACCTTTGTTTAGCGCAATGGTTGCAAAAGTGTGTCGGGCTACATGGTGGGTCATTTCCTTATTAATTCCTGCCATAGTAGCAATCAACTTAAGATAGGAGTTCAACTTTTGGTTTGAATAACGGGGGAGGACGAACCCTTCTACTACTCTTGCCGGGTCTTCTTCATATTTATCAATGATTGCCTGAGCTGCAGGGATGACCGGCACATAAACACTTTCTTTGGTTTTTTCCATTTTTATGGAGATGAGTTTTTTCCCCTCCTCTGTTTCAATGATGTCTTTAAGTCTGAGTTTTACAGCATCAGAATATCTTAGGCTGGTGTAACAGGAGAACATAAAGAAATCACGAACCCTGTCGAGCGAGTTGTTGTTTGAGAAATCAAGGGCCTTAATACTGTTGACTTCTTCAATGGTAAGGAAGGACCTGTTGGTAGGAGTGTTCTTAAGAGAAAAGAGTTGGTAGGGATTGCTTTGAATATAACCTTCCCTGACAGCTTTGTGGAGCAGCGTCCGTAGCCTGGAGTGGTGTTTGTTGACCGTGTTTCTTTTTACCGAATGCCCCATCTTGTCAGTATATTCCGAAAGCATCCAGTCATCAAATTTTTTTAGGAAATTATAGTCGATTGAATGTATGGTAACATCAGAACGTTTGAGGTTTTCTTTGATGAATTTGGCATAAATATTTCTGGAGCTCTTGTAATGGTTCCTGGTATTTTCTGCATGTTCTTTTTTGCGAATGATTTCTTCAATATGCTCATTGATGTATTCCAGTAACGAACGTTTTTCCTTCCGGTCACCCTTAAGGATTTCTATAATGATTCTTGAGGAGACCGGTTTCTCATCGTCCAGAAGTTTTCTTCTGATTCGGTTAATGCGGGCTTCTAAATCTGAAAGTTCATCATTAATGACCTGATTGCGTTTAGCACGCCCCCTGGCATCATCCCATTTGGTTTCTTCGATGTAATAGTTGGTGGCAAATTCACATTTTTTGCGATCATGAATCAATCGCCCATAGATTTTAAACTGTTCACCCTTCCCTTTATTCCTGTTCAGGTAGAACTTAATAGAAAAAGAACTGGACATCTGAAAATGAATTAGTTAAAGATGTTTCACCTTTTTTCGTGAAGCTTTTCACAGGTGAAACACAAGTGAAACAAATATAGAAAAAAGATAAAATGGAAGGAATTCTTTAAAAAAGGAAAACCCTGCGTTTTGAAGGGTTTTGGAAGATTTTGAAATGTTAAAAAAGTAATTTGTGGAGCTGCCGGGAATCGAACCCGGGTCCAGACAAGGAAGCCATAAGCTTTCTACATGCTTAGTCGCTTCTTGGTTGTCGGGTCAGGCGAGGGTAGCGACACCCGAACCAGACCTTAGCTCCTTAAATTTCGCCTCAGGCACGGAGCGGGCCTCAGGCTAGTTTCGGTTTTTCTGCACCTTCTGATCGGATAGCCCCGAAACGACGGCATCCGGAAGATGTCTCGTCCCGACCCCTCGGGTCGGGATTAAGCATAACCTACTGTTATTCGGTTACGCAGCAAGAGCGTAATTGTTTTCGCCAGTTAAAAAGTTTGAGCCCTGGGATTTACGAGCCAGCTTCACAACGCTCGGCATGCTTACTTACCACTTTGCCTCACTGTCAATTCCATGTCAGCCCCTTTGGTAGTGGTGTATTTTAGGATTGCAAAGATAATGCCTTTTTGTGGTTTCCCAATAGAAATAAATTACTTCTTTAATTCAGAAATTGTCTTTACCGGGTCACCCGAGTTAAAAATGAAACTTCCTGAAACCAGCACATCAGCTCCGGCTTTATATAGTTGTGCCGAATTGTCAGTAGATACTCCTCCATCCACTTCAATCAGAGCCTGGCTGTTTTTTTTCTCGATGAGATTTCTGAGTTGTTCAACGCGATGGTAAGTGTTTTCTATAAACTTTTGACCTCCAAAACCAGGGTTTACAGACATTATAAGAACCAAATCCATCATTTCGATGATATCTTCCAGATGTGAAACAGGAGTGTGCGGATTGAGTGTCACCCCGGCCTTCATTCCGGAATTGTGTATTTCCTGTACTGTGCGATGCAGATGAGTGCTGGCTTCGTAATGCACATTCAGCAGGTCGGCACCTGCATCCCGGAAAGCTTTGATGTATTTTTCGGGTTGCACAATCATCAGATGAACATCAAGCGGTTTTTTCGCATGTTTTTTGACTGCCTCAACAACCGGAATTCCAAATGAAATGTTGGGAACAAATACGCCATCCATAATATCAAGGTGGAACCAATCTGCCTCACTTCGGTTTACGATATCAATGTCTTTGGATAAATTATAGAAGTCTGCTGCAAGCAAAGATGGCGCAACCATTTTTTTCATTGTTCAACTGATTTTTGATGTATTTGTAAAAAGTAAAAGACGTACAAAGGTACGCCTTATCAATTATTTTTTTCTGTTTTTGAAGATTTATCGGTGAATTACTTTTTCGGTATTAAACTGAACTCTGAACCCGGTACTCATTAAACCTGACTTCATCAATCATCATTAATGAAATTTTTCAGGATGCGGCTTCTGTAAGTGTGTTTCAGTCTTTTGATTGCTTTTTCTTTGATTTGCCTTACCCTTTCTCTGGTGAGATTAAATAGTTTTCCTATTTCCTCAAGCGAATAAGGAGGCTCACCGTTGAGACCATAATAAAGTTTGATAATGTCGGCCTCGCGTGCAGAAAGAGTGGAAAGTGACCGTTCTATTTCCTTTTTGAGGGAATCGTCTACCAATTCCGCATCCGGACTTACCGAATCTGAGGCCAAAAGAACATCATATAACGTGTTTTCCTCATCTGGTTTCAGGGGGGCATCCATTGAAACATGGCGGTTAGAAACCTTCAGGGCTTCTTTCACATCTTTGGGTACCATGTCCAGAATATCGGCGATCTCTTCAGCGGTGGGTTCTCTCTGAAATTCTTGTTCCAGACGTGAAAAGGTGTTGTTGACTTTGTTGACACTGCCTATTTTATTCAATGGCAGCCTTACAATGCGTGCCTGTTCTGCCAGTGCCTGCAGGATGGACTGACGAATCCACCATACTGCATAAGAGATGAATTTGAATCCGCGTGTTTCGTCAAATCGTTGAGCAGCTTTGATAAGGCCAAGGTTTCCTTCATTAATTAAGTCTGGGAGGCTAAGCCCCTGGTTTTGATACTGTTTGGCTACAGATACAACAAAGCGCAAATTGGCATTGATGAGTTGATCCAGCGCTTTTTCATCTCCCTGACGTATTTTTTTTGCCAAAGAAACTTCTTCTTCCGCCGATATCAGTTGGACTTTTCCTATTTCATGAAGGTACTTGTCAAGAGACGGGGATTCACGATTAGTGACTTGTTTGGTTATTTTTAATTGTCTCATAAAAACCTGGTTCGCTTGTTTAGGGATTGTAATATTAACAAAAATCTTGGTTTGGTGTTTAGTAAGATAGCATTTTTTGATGAATTAATTGCTGCAAATGGCTCAGAATGGGTTAAGGGATTTCCATTTTTTT
>DHQK01000280.1:7439-9186 GCA_002411085.1 Marinilabilia sp. UBA5340
TGAATATGCTGTGATATGCAATGTATAAGAAGAAGAAATCAATTTGCACATTAAAATATTATGCTGTATGTTTGCATTTGAAATGAGCCATCCCGGGCAACCGTTCGTTAGTTGATCCCGGTTTTTACTTTAATTTAATAATCCACTCTTTTACTTTGTTTTTCGTTTTTTGAATAGCAGAGTTCGAACTAAATAGAATCCAAATTACATAAAAAAGTTATTAGTGTATTTATATGCTTGATATTCTGGAATTAAACAACAAGAAGCTTGTTGAATTGCGTCAAATAGCCAAGGACCTTGGGATCAGACGTGTTGAATCTTTTAAGAAGCAAGATCTGGTATACAGAATCCTTGATGAACAAGCTATTCAGGAATCTGAAAAAAGAAAAAAGCCTGAAAATAAAAATAAAGCAGAGGAATCTGCTAAAACAGAGAAGCGCCCCCGGCGTGGACGACCTCCCAAAAAAGTTACAGAAAGCCGTGGTGCTGCAGAACAAAAGCAGCCTGAAGTGAAAAAGGCGGAAGTAAAAAAAGAGCCTGAAGTATCCTTGCCAAAGGAGAAAATTGAAGAGAAAAAAGAAAAACAACAACCAGTTGCTAAAAAAGAGCGACCGGAGCATCCAAAGGCTGGTGAAAATAAACAGGTTGAAAATGGGGTTGTGGAAAGCGTGAAGCAAGACCAGGGAAAACAAGCCCCTCCACAGCAGCAGAATCAGTCTGGCAAAGGTGATAGCAACCGTCCTGAGCAACAGCAGCAACCTCGCAAGCAGCAAGGCAAATGGCAGCAACGTGATAAGCAGCCACATCCTCATCAGCGCAAACATCAGGACAAACAAAATCAACAGGAAAACTTTAACGATAAAGCCTTTGAATTTGAGGGTATTGTCACTGCCTCAGGAGTTCTGGAGATTATGCCTGATGGTTATGGATTTCTGAGATCTTCGGATTACAATTATTTCAACTCTCCTGACGACATTTATGTGTCGCAGTCACAAATCAAATTATTTGGACTGAAGACCGGCGATACAGTGGAAGGAAGTATTCGTCCGCCCAAAGAAGGTGAAAAGTATTTCCCCCTTATCAAGGTTGAATCAATTAATGGGCGTACGCCTGACTTTGTGCGTGACCGTGTTCCCTTTGATCATCTGGTACCTGTATTTCCTGATCAGAAATTCAACCTCACAGAAGGGCCTTTCAGTAATATTTCTTCACGTATTGTGGACATGTTTGCCCCCATTGGTAAGGGACAGCGCGGCCTGATTGTCGCTCAGCCTAAAACCGGTAAGACTGTCCTGCTGAAGGATGTGGCCAATGCTATTGCGTCAAATCATCCGGAAGTTTACATGTTGATTTTGTTGATTGATGAACGCCCCGAAGAGGTTACCGACATGGCCCGGAGCGTGAAAGCTGAAGTGATTTCCTCAACATTTGATGAGCCTGCCGATCGTCATGTGAAAGTGGCCAATATTGTGCTTGAGAAAGCCAAGCGTTTGGTGGAATGTGGTCATGATGTTGTTATTCTGCTTGACTCAATTACCCGACTTGCGCGTGCATACAATACTGTTTCGCCTGCATCCGGTAAAGTACTTTCTGGTGGTGTGGATGCCAATGCATTGCACCGTCCAAAGCGCTTCTTTGGTGCTGCCCGTAATATTGAGGGAGGTGGATCTCTCACCATTCTTGCTACTGCGCTCACCGAGACAGGCTCCAAAATGGACGATGTGATCTTTGAGGAGTTTAAAGGTAC
>DHQK01000280.1:9428-59801 GCA_002411085.1 Marinilabilia sp. UBA5340
GGTAACATGGAACTTCAACTCGATCGCCGTCTCTCCAATAAGCGTATTTATCCTTCGGTGGATATCAATGCTTCCAGCACCCGTCGCGAAGAGTTGTTGATGGATAAGGAGTCTATGAACCGCATCTGGATTTTACGCAATTACCTGGCCGATATGAATCCGGTGGAAGCTATGGAGTTTTTGAAAGACAGGATGTTGAAGACAAAATCGAATGAAGAGTTTTTGATATCTATGAATGATGGATAGGTGGTAGTGAATAGTTTGTAGAGAAGGGTCAGTAGTTAAGTTGTTTTTAAAACTATTAAATTAACTGGCTTTATATAAATTAATTACAAAAAAAAAGGTCGCAGATTAGCGGCCTTTTTTTATTTGAATGATCTATAGTCTAAAAACCCTCTTTCGGAAACGCTCTATCTCTTCCGAGATAGCATCAACTTGTGCGGTATTGATGATCGGAGTGGTTTGGGTGAGTTGATAAGTTGTTTCATTGCCTTCCATATCATAAGTTTTTTTGGGCTTTCCTATTCTTTCGGTTTTTATTTCGATGGAAGCCAATTCTTGTTTTAACGGTTGCAAAGCTGTCAAAACTTCCTTGACTTCCTCATTGTGTTCAAATTTCTTCAACCATTCTTCCAGGATTTTCAGGCATATTTGCTGATCTCCCAGGCGAATCATCAATGTCTCATCGTTTTTTTCCTGGGCATAGTGATTGAGCAGGTGCATTCCTTCAATCCAGGCTCCCAACACCATGAAAAGTCCTGTTTCTACTCGTCTGGGAGTGAGTAATTCCCGCTCCATGCCGTTGATTTGCATGGTGCTCATTATTAACAGAGAATCTACTTCTTCTACAGAAATGGAGGCTGTTGCTATATCTTTTAACGACTCAAAATCGAAGAACTGAGAAATGTAGAGTGCGTTGGACAGCTCCCTGATTTGATTTAACGGACGAAGGGTTGCAGATTTTTGTTCAAAGCTACTTATATACATTAAGTCGGCTCCAATTCCGCCCAATGCCAGCGCTTTTTCTTTGGGAGTGTGGTATTTGGAAATGTCTGTATTCAAAAGAATCTTATTTGAAAACCGGTAGTTGGAATATTTGATGGCTGCAGCAACTTCTGCCGGGGATGCAATATTTGCGGCCATTGTTTGAGCTGTTTGCGACAGTTCTTCCTTCAATTGCTTGTGATCATTAAATAAAAGACTGTCTGAGGGAGCCAGAGTTAATTCTTTTTCCTGATAATTTTGATTCTCGTAGGTGGTTAATGTCACCAAACTTAAGACTGCAATGATAAGAATTGAAGTCAAAATGAGCATGTTTTTTTTGTAAGATGAATTTTTCATAGGCCAAAGTTTATAGGTGAATTGATGTTTTTGTCTCTCTGTTATATTTTTTTGCAAGTAATGCTAATGAGATGATGGGCAGGGATCAGATGACGACAAAATTTTCTTGTTTGATGTTGATCCGGAGGGGAGATCTTATTAAGGAGTTCAATGTGTTTTTCATATATCGGTTTGGGTTTTAGGTTAAACAATATTAATTCTTTTGGAAGTAAATTCAAAACACCGTCGGAATTTAGTTTGGTTTGTTTCACCGTAAAGGATAAAAAACCGTAAAAAAAATACGCTTTTTGTCCCAACCTCAGTACCAGTCTAATGTCCCCTGGTTTTGCCCTTGTTATTGTTATCTTTACTAAATATAAATAACAATCGATGAGCAAAAATGTAATCTGCATATTGCAAAAACAAGAAACCATTGTTTAAATTTGCCAACAAACTATAATTAATTTGATGCAGGCATTTATAAAAACGCACCGGTATTTGTTGGATCATCTGAATGTTCAGGTGCATCGCCATTTGCTTGAATACATCGATTGGGAACATCGTTTGATTGGTATTCAGGGAGCTCGTGGTGTGGGCAAAACAACCTTTCTGCTCGATTATGCCAAAACCTATTATGGAAATAATAAGTCGTGCCTGTATGTCAATCTGAACAATCTCTATTTTTCTGAAATCAGCGTTGCTGCTTTTGCTGATGAATTCAGAAAAACCGGTGGAAAGATATTGTTGCTTGATCAGGTCTATAAATATCCTAACTGGGAAGAGGAGTTGAAGTATTGTTACGATCATTACGAGGATTTGAAGATCGTTTTTAGTGGATCTCCTTTGATGCGGTTGGATGAAGAAAAATCAGGTCTGGATGGATGCGTGAAAGTATATAATCTTGAGGGTTTCACATTCAGGGAGTACCTTAATCTTAAAACGGGAGAAGCATTTGAGCCTGTAACATTGGATGAGTTACTTACCAATCATCAGCAAATAGCAGAAAATATCGTTCAGAAGGTAAGACCTTTGGCTTATTTTACCGATTATCTTCATCATGGTTATTATCCGTTTTTTCTTGAGAAGCGCAACTATTTGGAAAATCTGGTGAAGACTATCAATCTGGTTTTGGAGATAGATATCAGTTATTTGCAGCAGATAGAGTTGAAGTATCTTCCCAAGCTGCGAAAACTGCTTTATATGGTTGGGAAATCTGCACCTTTTCAGCCTAATATCAGTCGTTTGAGTAATGAGGTAGAAACCAGCCGGGCCACGATCATGAACTATCTCAATTACCTGAGGCAGGGGAGGCTTATAAATCTTCTGTATGAAGAGACACTGGATCCTTTGAAAAAACCGTCCTGCGTTTATATGCAAAATCCCAATTTGGTTTATTCTGTAGCGCGTGGCAATGACGTGGAAATGGATGTTTTGCATAAGACCTTCTTTTACAATCAGCTGGCTTATTTGAATAAGGTGAATTACAATGCTGATGCAGATTTTGTAGTCAACGGAGATAAACCTTTTTATATAGGAGGTCGCAATATTGAGAAAAAAAGCCAGGACAAAGAAGGTTATTTTGCCCGCGACATGGTGGAAGTTGGTTCAGGGAATCAGATTCCATTGTGGTTATTTGGCTTTTTGTTTTAAGTGTCTTAAATTAATAAGCCACTAATGAAATTATGGCCGGATTTACGGAACAGATCAGAATATTGAATTATATATGATGATTTTTTAAACTATAAGGAGAACAGACAAATGGTTAAAAACAAAAAGTTCATTACCTGTGACGGGAATTACGCTGCAGCTCACGTAGCCTACATGTTTAGTGAGGTAGCAGCGATTTATCCTATCACTCCGTCATCGAACATGGCTGAAAACGTGGATGAGTGGGCAGCCAACGGACGGAAAAACATTTTTGGTGAGACTGTAAAAGTGGAAGAGATGCAGTCGGAAGCAGGTGCTGCCGGGGCTGTGCATGGTTCACTGCAGGCCGGAGCACTTACTTCAACTTTTACTGCATCTCAGGGATTGTTACTGATGATTCCTAACATGTACAAGATTTCGGGTGAATTGCTGCCCGGCGTTTTTCATGTGAGTGCACGAAGTCTGGCAGCTCAGGCTCTTTCTATCTTTGGTGATCACAGTGACGTGATGTCAACCCGGCAAACCGGCTTTGCTATGCTGGCAACCGGAAGTGTTCAGGAAGTGATGGATCTTGCCGGTATTGCTCACCTGGCATCAATCAAAAGCCGTATTCCATTCCTGCATTTCTTCGATGGATTCCGTACTTCACATGAAATCCAAAAGATCGAAGCAATCGATCAGGATGAGTTGGCTAAACTGCTGGATCGCGATGCCCTGCAAAAATTCCGTGACAATGCACTGAACCCCGAACATCCTGTTACTCGTGGTACCGCGCAGAATCCTGATATTTACTTCCAGTCGCGTGAGGCCTCGAATTCATTTTATGATGCAATTCCGGATATCGTAGCAGATTACATGGACAAAATCTCCGAAATCACTGGTCGTAAGTATCGTCCTTTCGATTACTATGGGGCCGATGATGCGGAGCACGTAGTTGTAGCGATGGGATCTGTTACCGATACCATTAAGGAGACGGTTGATTACCTGAATGCCAATGGAGAGAAAGTTGGTTTGATCGCAGTACACCTATACCGTCCTTTCTCTGCAAAATATTTCTTTGAGGCATTCCCAAAAACCACCAAACGAATTGCAGTTCTGGATCGTACCAAAGAACCCGGTGCCAACGGTAATCCACTTTATCTGGACATTCGCGATTTGTTCTACGAACAGGAAAATGCTCCAATTGTAGTAGGAGGACGTTACGGACTTTCTTCTAAAGATACTACTCCTGCTCAGATTGTTTCAGTGTTCGAAAACCTGAAGATGAATGAGCCCAAGAATGATTTTACTTTAGGTATTGTTGATGATGTTACATTCAAATCACTGCCGTTGAAAGAGGAGATCAGTCTTGCGCCTAAGGGAACATTTGCCGGTAAATTCTATGGTCTGGGATCGGATGGTACTGTGGGTGCCAACAAGAACTCCATCAAGATCATTGGTGAAAATACCGATAAATTTGCGCAAGCTTATTTTGCCTACGACTCCAAAAAATCAGGAGGTATTACCATTTCTCACCTTCGCTTTGGAGATGAGCCCATTCGTTCACCATACCTGGTAAATACTCCCGACTTTGTTGCTTGTCATGTGCCCGCCTATTTGCGTCAGTACGATATGCTCAAAGGACTGAAAAAAGGTGGTACTTTCCTTTTAAATAGTATCTGGGACGAAGAGGAAACCAAGAATCGCATTCCGGCCGACATGAAAAGGTATATGGCTGAGAATGATATTAAGTTCTATATCATCAACGCCACAAAAATTGCGCAGGAAATAGGATTGGGTAACCGTACCAATACCATCATGCAATCTGCCTTCTTTAAGATTGCTGAGGTAATTCCTTACGATCAGGCTGTTGAGCAAATGAAGAAGTTCATTGTTAAGTCTTTCGGTAAGAAAGGTGAGGATATCGTAAATATGAACTATCAGGCTGTTGATCGTGGTGGAAATGTTACTCAGATTGAGGTTCCTGCCGATTGGGCGAATGCTCAGGCTGAACCTGAAGCTAAAAGCAAAGAAGTTCCTGAGTTTATTAGTAAAATTGTATTCCCCATCAACGCTCAAAAAGGAGATGATCTTCCCGTAAGTGCCTTTAAAGGACGTGAAGATGGTACATTCCCTGCTGGAACTACCGCTTACGAAAAACGTGGTATTGCTGTTGATGTACCCGAGTGGCAAATGGAAAACTGTATTCAGTGTAATCAGTGTGCTTACGTTTGTCCTCATGCAGCCATTCGTCCGTTCTTGTTGGATGAAGAAGAGCTGGCTAACGCTCCAGAGGGTACTGAGGTTAAGAAAGCCAACGGTAAAGGTTTTGATGGTCTGCAATTCCGTATTCAGGTGAGTGTACTTGACTGTACCGGTTGTGGAAACTGTGCTGACGTATGTCCTTCCAAGCAAAAATCGCTTATAATGAAGCCACTGGAATCTCAGATGGAAGAAGTTGAGCGTTGGGACTACATGGCAGAGAAAGTAACCATTAAGGATACCATTACGCCTAAAACCACCAATCTTAAGGCTTCTCAGTTCGCCAAACCTTTGTTTGAATTCTCTGGTGCTTGTGCTGGTTGTGGCGAGACTCCTTACATTAAGTTGATCACTCAATTGTTTGGAGACCGCATGATGGTGGCCAATGCTACCGGTTGTTCTTCTATTTATGGTGGTTCTGCTCCTGCAACTCCTTACTGTACCAACTCCGAAGGACAAGGGCCTGCATGGGCCAATTCCCTCTTCGAAGACAATGCCGAGTATGGTATGGGTATGGCTGTTGGTGTGGATAAGTTGCGCGATCGTATCGAGCGACTCATGAATGAGAGCATGTCGGCTGTTGCTGCGGATACCAAAGCTGCCTTTGAAGCCTGGATTGAAGCGAAGCAGGATGGTGAGAAAACCCGCGAAGTTTCTAAAGCTGTTGTGACGGCTCTCGAAAATGAGAAACATGCGGTTGCCAAAGAAATATTGGCGCTCAAAGACTACCTGGTGAAGAAATCAGTATGGGTATTTGGTGGTGACGGATGGGCCTATGACATCGGTTACGGTGGCCTGGATCACGTGATTGCTTCCGGTCGTGACATCAATATTCTGGTGATGGATACTGAGGTTTACTCAAATACCGGAGGTCAGGCTTCCAAGTCTACTCCTGTTGGTGCTGTGGCTAAGTTTGCTGCTGCCGGTAAAACCATCCGTAAGAAAGATCTGGGATTGATGGCTACTACTTATGGTTACGTTTATGTTGCCCAGGTTTCTATGGGAGCCAATCAAAATCAGTATTTCAAAGCACTTAAAGAGGCTGAGGCATATCCCGGGCCTTCCATTATTATCGCCTATTCTCCATGTATCAACCATGGACTGAAAGGTGGAATGGGTGGCGCTCAGGCTGAAGGAAAGAAAGCCGTTGAGTGTGGATACTGGCACTTGTATCGTTACAACCCAATGTTGGAAGCTGAAGGAAAGAACCCATTCCAGCTTGACTCCAAAGAGCCCGATTGGGATAAATTCCAGGATTTCCTCAAAGGAGAGGTGCGTTACACTGCCTTAATGAAGTCCTTCCCCGAGCAGGCAGAAGAGCTCTTCAAAGCTGCTCAGGATAACTCCAAATGGAGATACAATACTTACAAGCGCTTTGCTGCTATGGCTTACGATGCTGAATAAGTATTCATAATAAATTTTTTGAGAAGGCAGTTCCGGGAACGGGGCTGCCTTTTTTTTGATTTGTTCTGCCAAATTTATTAACTTGAAATCATATCAGGATTCAGATTGATTTTGTCAGGTTAAACAAATTGCGACTCAATCTGGTATTTTGTTATCCCGGACAAGGAGTTGTCTTTGGTTGTATCTGTTTTATTTAGCCTTTTTTCAACAAAAAAGAGATTAAGTTTGTTAATAAATAAGCGTTAATAAAAGTTTAACTACTAAAACGAACCCTGAGAATATGGACTTATCTACACATTACATGGGGATTCCCCTTAAAAATCCTTTAATTGTTGGTGCCAGTAATCTGGTTACTGATATAGAAATGGTCAAAAAACTGGAGGATGCAGGTGCTTCCGCTATCGTCTATAAATCGCTCTTTGAGGAACAGATAAATCTGGAAGCTGCTGAATTAGACGAGGATTTGCATGAGTACGATGACAGGCATGCCGAAATGATTGACCTGTTTCCGAAAGTGGAGCATTCAGGGCCCAGAGCCCACTTAATGGCTGTGAAAGAGTTGAAAGAGGCTGTTTCTATTCCCGTGATTGCCAGTCTCAATTGTATCTATGACTCTACCTGGGAGGAATATGCCGAGCTGTTGGCTTCTACCGGTATTGATGGCCTTGAACTTAATTTTTACAGCACTATTACCGATGCCAACAAAACACCCCAGGAGGTTGAAACTTCCAGGATTGAGATCCTTAAAAGGGTGAAAAGAAAGGTGAATATTCCTGTTTCAGTTAAGCTGAGTCCTTTTTATACCAATGCCCTGGAATTTATCCACCGGCTAAGTGAAGATGGGGCTGATGCGTTTGTGTTATTTAATCGTCTTTTTCAGCCCGATATCAACATTTGGCAGGAAGAGTTTGAGATGCCCTATAATCTTAGTCATAAAGGCGATAACAGATTGTCTTTGCGTTATGCAGGCCTTCTGCATGGCCGACTTCAGGCCAGTATAGCTGCCAATACCGGTGTTCTTGATGGTGAAGACCTGATTTCCGCTCTGCTCGCGGGTGCCGATTCAGTGCAGGTGGTTAGTACTATTTATCGAAATGGTGCTGAGCAAATTACTAAGATGTTGAATGAGTTGAATGACTGGATGAAAGAGAAGGGGTATAGCTCCATTGATGATTTTAAAGGGAAAATGGCACATAGCCGTATTACAGAACCCTTTGCATACAAGCGCGGGCAATATGTTGATTTCCTGATGAAATCCAAAGAGTATTTTAAAAAGTATCCCATGCGATAAATTACAAGAAGAATGAATTAAAGCCGGATTTGCCTCCATGACAGATCCGGTTTTTTTGTTTGGAAAGGAATGTGTTTTATGTTAAAATATGTGTAAAATCATGGGAGCGTAAAGTTAAAAACAGGCTGGTTTTTTGCTGTTATATTACGATTTTAACTAAAATCCTCAACAAAACGAATGAATTAGAATTTTAAACTGCTATATAATATTGAAATTTCGACAAAAATTTGATTAAATTTAGGGCCGTAAAACTAAAAAATTATTAAGCTTTAATCATAAAACATTACAAAAGAAGCAATTATGAGTCAGAAGCGTGTTTACACATTTGGAAACGGAAAAGCCGAAGGAAAGGCCGACATGAAGGAACTCCTTGGTGGTAAGGGAGCTAACCTTGCTGAAATGAACCTTATTGGAGTGCCAGTTCCTCCCGGATTTACTATTACTACTGATGTTTGTACTGAGTATAATACATTGGGACATGACAAAACGGTTGAACTCATCAAGGAGGAAGTGGAGAAAGCCATCGCCCAGGTTGAGGAGCAAACCGGAACAAAGTTTGGAGATAAAAATAACCCCTTGCTGGTATCAGTTCGTTCGGGAGCTCGTGCTTCCATGCCAGGTATGATGGATACCATCCTGAATCTTGGATTGAATGACGAAGCCGTGGAAGGAATGGCCAAAAAAACTGGCAACGACCGTTTTGCCTGGGATTCATACCGCCGTTTTATCCAGATGTATGGTGATGTTGTAATGGGACTTAAGCCCGAATCCAAAGAAGATTCAGATCCTTTTGAGGAGATCATGGAAAAGGTCAAAGAAGAAAAGGGGATTGAGCTGGATACGGAATTCTCTGTGGAAGATCTGAAAGGATTGGTTCAGAAATTTAAGGATGCTGTTAAAAAACGCACCGGTAAGGATTTCCCTGTAGATGCTTATGAGCAGTTGTGGGGGGCAGTTGCTGCCGTTTTCGATAGCTGGACTAATGCACGTGCAGTGTACTATCGTCGTCTGCATGGTATTCCGGATGAGTGGGGTACTGCTGTAAATGTTCAGGCAATGGTGTTTGGTAACATGGGAGATACCTCCGCAACAGGAGTAGCCTTTTCGCGTGATGCTGCCACTGGTGAAAATATTTTTAATGGCGAATATCTGATTAATGCTCAGGGAGAAGATGTGGTGGCCGGTATCCGTACACCTCAGGAAATTACCCTTGAAGGAAGCCGTCGCTGGGCTAAACTTCAGGGTATTTCTGAAGATGTGCGTGCCAGTAAATTCCCATCTCTCGAAGAAACCATGCCGGGTCTTTACAAAGAACTTTTTGATGTTCAAAGAAAGCTTGAGAATCACTACAAAGATATGCAGGATCTGGAATTTACCATTCAGGAAGGTAAACTCTGGTTGCTGCAAACCCGTAATGGAAAACGTACCGGTGCAGCGATGGTGAAAATTGCCATGGATATGTATCGCGATAATTTCATTGATGAGAAAACTGCATTGCTGCGCCTGGAGCCAGCCAAACTGGATGAATTGCTTCACCCGGTATTTGATTCCACCGCTATTCGTTCGGCTAAAGTATTGGCCAAAGGATTGCCTGCATCACCTGGTGCTGCTACCGGGCAGGTCGTTTTCTTTGCCGATGAAGCTGCCAAATTTGAGCAGTCCATTTTGGTTCGTACCGAGACTTCTCCCGAAGATCTTGAGGGTATGAACGTAGCACGCGGTATTCTTACAGCACGTGGAGGTATGACTTCTCACGCTGCGGTGGTTGCCCGTGGTATGGGTAAATGCTGTGTTTCCGGGGCAGGAGGCGTTAAGCTCGACTATCGCGCACGTACCATGACAATTGATGGGAAAACCTATAAAGAAGGAGACTGGATTTCTTTGAATGGATCTACTGGTGAAGTATACGAAGGTAAAGTTGAAACTCGTAAACCAGACCTGAGTGGTGATTTTGGTCTGATCATGGAGATTTCGGATAAGTTTGCTAAGATGAGCGTTCGTACCAACGCCGATTCACCGAATGATGCTAAAGTGGCTCGTGACTTTGGTGCAAAAGGAATTGGACTTTGCCGTACCGAGCACATGTTCTTCGAGGGTGAGCGTATCAAAGCAATGCGTGAAATGATTCTTTCTTCTACCGTTGAAGGACGTAAGAAAGCACTTGCCAAGTTGCTGCCATATCAGCGTGAAGACTTCGAGGGAATTTTTGAGGCCATGGCCGGTTATGGTGTGACTGTTCGTTTACTCGATCCGCCATTGCATGAGTTTGTGCCTCACCAGCAAGCTACACAAAAAGCTTTGGCTGATGAGATGGGAGTGCCCATTGAGCAAATTCGCAATACCGTTGCCGATCTGGAAGAGTTTAACCCAATGCTGGGACACCGTGGTTGTCGCCTGGGTATTACTTATCCCGAAATTACCGAGATGCAGGCACGTGCCATTATTGAAGCTGCCCTTAACCTGAAGAAAAAAGGTGTGGATGCTCGTCCCGAGATTATGGTGCCGCTTATCGGAACGGTTAAGGAATTCAAGATGCAGGCAGAGATTATCAATGCTACTGCAAAGGCTGTATTTGAAGAACGTGGTGATAAGATCGATTACCTGGTAGGTACTATGATTGAGATTCCCCGTGCTGCACTTACTGCTGATGAGATTGCTAAAGAAGCTGATTTCTTCTCGTTTGGTACCAATGACCTTACACAGATGACCTTTGGTTATTCTCGTGATGATGCCGGTAAATTCCTGCCCATTTATCTTGACAAAGGTGTTCTGAAAGAGGATCCTTTCCAGGTGTTGGATCAGGAAGGTGTTGGACAACTTGTTCAAACCGGAACCAAACTTGGTCGTGGTGCCAACAAAGACCTTAAAGTAGGTATTTGTGGAGAGCACGGAGGAGAACCTTCTTCAGTTGAGTTCTGTCACCGTACAGGAATGAACTATGTGAGTTGTTCTCCCTATCGTGTGCCTATCGCACGTCTGGCTGCTGCTCAGGCTGCTGCCCGGGAGCAATAACCACTTGCATAATATCTTATTTAGAAAGCGGGAGCCGGTTGGTTCCCGCTTTTTTTGTTAATTTTGTGCCTGAAAAATAAAAAACTGTGGGAAGAATCCTTGCTTTTGATTACGGAAAAAAGAAAATAGGACTGGCTGTTACTGATCCGTTGCAGATTATTGCTAACGGACTGGATACCATTCCATCGGCCAAAATTTATACCTTTTTGGAAGAGTATCTGGCTAAAGAAGAGGTAGAGGCTTTTGTGGTAGGTCATGCCACCAGGGATTCAGGCGAAGATTCGGAATCTATGAAGCAGATAAGGCCGTTTGTGCGTTCATTACAGAACAAATACCCGCACATCCCTGTTCACATGGTGGATGAACGTTATACCAGCAAGATGGCTTTTCAGACCATGATTGATGCCGGGCTCAGTAAAAAGAAACGTCAAAATAAAATGTTGGTGGATAAAATCAGTGCCACGATTATTCTTCAGACCTATCTGGAAGAAAGTAATGGAGCAAGGTATTCCTGATGGCTAAGGGGATGGAACAGAGATTATGGAGCAAAGAAATGAAGAGTCAAGAGTGATGACGTTTTAGTAAAGAAATTTAAGAATTACGAATATTAACGGTTAATCCTGTTTTCAAGGGAAATATCTTCTCCCTGAAATGACAAATAACCAACAATTAAAAAGAAATGATATATCCTGTTGTGCTTTACGGGCATCCCGTGCTGAGGAGGGAAGCGGAAGATTTTTTGCCCGAAGAAAAAGAAGGCATTCCCAATTTGATTGATGACATGTATGAAACCATGTACAAAGCCGATGGCATCGGGCTTGCAGGGCCACAGATTGGATTGTCCAAACGCATTTTTGTGATTGATGCCACTCCTTTGGCAGAAGAAATGCCGGAGTTGGCTGATTTTAAAAAGGCTTTTATCAATGCCCGTATTGTAGAGCGTGAAGGAGATGTGGTGTCAGACAATGAAGGCTGCCTCAGTCTGCCGGGAATCAGTGAAAGTGTCGGGCGTCCCCTGAAGATCCGGATTCGGTATGTGGATGCAGACTTTAATGAGTATGATGAGGTGTATGAAGGATGGGCGGCCCGTGTAATTCAGCATGAGTACGATCACATCGACGGGGTGCTGTTTGTGGATCACCTCGCTCCTTTGAAAAAGCGCCTGCTTAAAAGTAAGCTCAATGCCATCAGCAAAGGTAAAGTTAATGTGAATTATCGCTTTAAACTGGCCAAATAATCAATAAAAGTCTTAAGCAAATGTTAGCCACCAGAAATGATCTGGTGGCTTTTTTTATGTTGAAAGTTTTCATGTTTTGAAAATTAAAAAATTAGTATTGTTTTAAAGAATAGCAATTGACCTATTTGTAACTAATTTATAATCAAGGTGGTTTTAATTATCTTTCATAGATGGCGAATGGTATAGCTTTACTCTTATGGTTTTCATTTTTATAACTGTTTGGTTGCTGGAAAGAGGATTTACAACTCCTGTAACTAATAATTACAAGAGACAGGTAATAGGTATATTCACGTATCCAATGCTGGGAGGAAGTTGAAGGGCTTGAAGTAATTTGGGATTCTTTTGTCCATTATTCAAAAACTTTCATCCTGTAAGGGCCTTGGTTTGTCAAATGCCGTGTAGCACAGATTTTGTCTGTATTACACGGTATTTTTTTGCCTAATCATTTGTTTTATAGTGTATAGGCTTGTGGTGTTTTCACTGAATATAAGCGCTATCAGGGTATTTTGTGGAAATCCCCCAATAAAAATACAATTGACATTCTCCTTTTATCTCATCTAATTTTGTGTGAAACAATAAGGATTTACAAAGAAAGGCGAATGGAACTGTGTTTTTATTCTCTTCATCACATAGAAGTAAGAGAATGTTTGTAAAGTTTCATTAGGCCAAATACTTAGATAAAATTTATACAAATGAGAAAAATAACTATTTGGGGCCTGTTGATAATTTTGTTTTCCGGCTGCATGACTACCAATAAAATGGTTTATGTTCAGGATGAGAGTCGCAGCAAGGATCTGGGCAGTGAGTTTGTTAATGAGCAAAAGCGCGCATTGATCCAGACTTTCGATGAGCTTTATGTCAATGTCAGTAGTTTTAGCGAGGAGAATCCCGATTTGTTGTCATCGGGAGAGGTTCGGATGGGGGGAAGAACTACCACCGACTATTCGCTCATATCCTATCAGGTGGACGAAAATGGTAATATTGATCTGCCATTGCTTGGTAGCGTACATGTAGCCGGCAAGACTGTGGATGAGGTAGCTCAGGAGGTTCAGGAAGAACTGAAGAGCTACTTTTATTCGCCGTCTGTCAAGGTTTCTTATGTCAATAAGAATATTACGGTTATTGGGCAGGTCAACAATCCCGGACGTTACTACTACTCAGGTGAGAATATAAATATTTTTCAGGCATTAGGGCTGGCCGGAGATATTCTGGAATATGGAAATCGGGAAGATGTGGTCGTGGTCAGAGAGACCAATGGTCGCATTCAGAAAAATAAGGTTGATCTCACCAACAAAAACCTTTTTGTCTCCGATTTTTATTATCTCAAATCGGGAGATGTGGTTTATGTTGAACCGCTCAACCGGCGTGTATGGGGTATCGACCAGGTTCCCTTTTCTCTGATTCTCTCGGCAGCAACAACTTCACTACTAATTTTTGATTACATAAGGAGGAATGATTTATGATCCAAAGAGACCATGTTTCTGATGATGTGCGAAACGCCTTTCGGCGCCTGACAAAATACTGGAAAGTGTATCCTTTTTTTCTGATTGTGTTTGTAGGGCTTACGTTTTTATATATCCGGTCAAAACCTAAAATTCATGAATTATCTGCTAAGTTGGTAGTGCATGTGCGTGAAAGAGGAGTGGCAGATCCTTCTTCTTTTGTGCCGGGTTCCGAACTTTTTGCCGGGCGTAATAATTTTGAAAATAGCCTGTTGACCATTCAGGCATCACCTATTATTCGTGAGGCGATATCCAAATTCAACACCCGTATAGAATATTATCAGTCCCGTTGGATGTTTGATGAAGAGCTCTATAATTCCAGCCCTTTTAAGGTCGTCATGGATGGGGCCGTTCCCCAATTGGTAGGAGTTCAGTTTAATCTTGAAATTCTGAATGAAGAACAATACCGGATTTCCATAAAAAAAGCGGATGGTGGTGTTTATGATTTTTTGAATCAGTCATTTACCCGAAAAGTCCAGGGTTATGATTTCTCCGGTGTAGGGACATTTGGAGAGCCCTTTGAGGATGATCATTTTAAATTTACCCTGTTTCTTGAAGATGATAACTGGGATGAATTGCTCAATAGCAAATATAAGTTTGTAATAAGCACCGATGATCAACTGGTAGCAAGGTTTAAACAAAGACTGATTCTGGAACCGGCCAACCTTAATGGTACAGTGGTGAATATTCGTTATCGCACCAATAATACCACCAAAGGGATGGATTTCCTTAGGGCATTTTTGGAAACGGTAATTCAAAATAACCTGAAAAGGAAAAATCACATCGCCAATTCTACTATAGATTATATCGATTCTCTTTTGGCCTCTGTATCTGACTCTTTGAGACAGGCCGAACGAACATTGCAACGTTACCAGTCGGCCAGGGATGTGATGGATGTCAGTCAAAGCGCCGAGAGGTTGTACAATGAACTGGCCCGTGTACAGGAGCGCAAAACGGAATATGAATCGCAGGTGGATTATCTGAGTTATCTGTCCAATCAAATTAGTCAGGACAATGATTATACAGAGTACTCCATGTCTGCCGTGATGGCCTTGAATAATAATTCTCTGAGTATACTGATGGAGGAGTATATCGGACTGGTGGGACAGCGAACACGCTTGATTGAAAATGAGCAGACCAAAAGTCCGTTGCTGAATCAGGTTGAATCCAGAATTTCCAATTTGCGGCGTACCATTCGGGAGAATGTGCGTTATGCACTCAATATTGCCCAGCAGGATTTGAAGAAGGCAGAGAGCCGGATGGCCACCATTCAGAGTCAGATCAGGCAGTTGCCCGAGACTCAGCGAAATTTGCAGACTTTCAGACGCGATTTCCGCCTGAATGATGAAACCTATACCTATCTGATGCAGAAAAAGGCTGAATCTCAGATTGCAAGGGCTTCCAATTTGCCCGATTATGAGGTTTTTGATCCGCCCTCTTACTCAGAGATTGTGAGTCCTAAAGCCAAACGACTGACAGGTTTTTCCATCTTTCTGGCATTGTTTTTTGCCACTGCTTCGGCATTGATATTCGACAATGTTTTCGGGAAAGTCAGGGATGAAAAAGATCTGGAAGATGTTGATGGAGCCCACTTTCTGGGAGAGATTCTGCATACCAAGTCGATGCAAAAGCTATCAGGTAAAAATCAATTCTCTCCACAAGCCGAGTCTATTCGCACACTCAGGAGCCATGTACTGGCCTTCTGCAAGGATGGGAAGCCCCACTTATCCAAGTCGGAATTGATATTGATTTCTTCATCGGTTCAGGGAGAGGGAAAAACTTTTACTTCCTTTTTTCTGGCCAGGTCGCTAGGACGTCTGGAGCGTCCCACGTTGTTGATAGAACTGGATTTGAGAAGACCCAAATTGGTGGATAATTATGCCCCTGAGTTACAAAAGCAGCCGGGACTGGTGGATTATGTCAATGGGGAAGTTGACCTGAAGAGCATTATCTACCCTTCCACTGAAGATGGATTTTATATTATTCCTGCCGGAACAATCAGTCAAAACCCCAGTGAAGTTTTGGAATCGGAGAAATTCAGAGAGATGCTGGAAGAGGTGAAGAAACATTTCGAATTTGTAGTTCTGGACTCAGCGCCCTTAATTGTTGCAGATACACGTGCTACGCTTGCGATGGCCGATGCAGTAATTATGGTTACCCGTGCAGGCTACACTCCGCTGAATGTTTTGAAAAGGACCTTTGCCAACATGAAAGAATTTAATGCCGGAAAAGTCGGGTTGATACTGAATGATGTGACATTAGGGTTGAACAGGCGCTATTATAATTACAAATATGGTTATAGAAAATAGTAATATTTATTCTATACGTTTCTGGGTTCACTGGTACTTCTTTGCGCTTGTTCTGGCACCTTTTGTGTGTTTTGTTGATTACTATACACTCGATCAGGGATGGGATAAGATCTATGGTGCTACCATTATTTTATTGGGCGTTTTGCTCCTGCTGGCCAGAGGTTCCGGAAATGTCGTTTTTCGGAATTATCTGATTGCCGGAATGATCCTGGCGGTATATTACACCACCTGGGATATTGCTCTGTGGCAGGGGACTGTGGAACGCAAAGGTATATTTTATGAATTTTTGCTACACCGGACGGTTCACGCAGTGGCAGTTTTGTTTGTGGTTGATAACCTGCTGTTTTCGCGCAAGCTTATTGAAACCCTTATCCGGGTTATGAAAGGAACCATTGTGGTGGCAGCAGTATTTTCGCTCATCCAGGTAGTTTACGATCCTTTCTTTTTTACTCCCGATATTTTTGAAGAAATCATGTCGCGCTATTCCTGGGGAACCGATGTGTTGCATACACGACGATTATCTGTGTTCGGGTTTTCTAATCTCAATGATGTCGGGCTTTCTTTTTTGCCTATGATAGCGCTTATCACAGGTTATGAAGTGAAAGAAAAGGGACGAATCCCGGTATTAATACTACTGTTGGGGTTTTTTGTAGCAGTGGTAAACAATTCCAGGTATATTCAATTGGGCTTTTTTATTGCTGCCGCTCCGGCTCTCTATTATCAGGGGCGATTTTTAAGAAATTCACTGGTGGCTTTAATCGGCTTGATAGTGATGGTGTTGTTGATGGGACTGGTGTTGCAGGCCATCGGCTATGATGTGAGCCTCTATATTGAAGAGCGTTTGCTGGATGATTCAGGAGGATCCCGGATTCTCGCCTTTGAAATCTTTGCCCGGTTTTTTCCGGACAATCCATATTTCGGTACCGGACAGCATCTTACCCAGGAGGTTATCGTTGCTTTGGCAGGACGATCATCGCAAATTCATGTGGGCTACCTGTCACACCTTTATTCTTATGGAATTATCGGAACATTTTTAGGTTTCGTTTTCTGGATATTGATCGCTGTTCGCCTTTGGAAAGTTGCAAAGAAAACAGGTTTCTGGGGAAGTTATTATGGATACATGGTGTTTTTGTGGGCCAACGTTACGATGGTTTTTTATTGGGTTTTTACGTTTGGGTTGGCATTGTGTTACTTGTTTGCATCCTATTATGATTCAAAGAGTATTGATGGTGCGAAAACAGAAGATACAATAAAATAACGTGTATTTTTTGTAGTAACTCATCCCAGGCATACATAAAAGACAGCCTGATTTTACCAATTTATTAGATGTTTTTGGAATATGAATATTCTTCAGATAATTAAGAAGCGATTTTTAAACTCGGGGAGCGAACGTGGTAAAGGGATTAAGAAAAACATTACGGGAATGTTCGGTCTCAAAGGAGTGGATGTGGGAATCAGTTATCTCAGGTTTCCGCTTACATTGAAATTTCTTGGAACCGAGTTACATGGTGTATGGCTTACGCTTGGAGGTATAATGAACTGGTTCAGTTTTTTCAATATTGGTCTGGGTACCGGATTGCGAAACAAACTGGCAGAAGCTCTGGCCGAAAACGATATTAAACTTGCGCGTATCTATGTGAGTTCAACCTATACCATTATTTCTATCATCAGTGTTGTGATGCTTGCTTTGTTGATGATTAGTGTATTTGCACTCGACTGGCCTGAAATTGTGGCAGTGGATGATTCATTTAACCAAATGCTGGTCACTACACTGCTCATTGTTTTTACTTTTTTTGCGTTACGCTTTATTCTTCAGTTGGTGGGTACTGTTTTGGTTGCCGATCAACGTCCGGCACTCAGCCAACTGTTGCGCACCATTTCCAGTGTAATTTTCTTCGTTGGTATTTGGGTGGCACTCAAGTATCGGATTATGTTTGGAAACCTTGTGGTGGTGGGTGTTCTGTCTACAGGTTCGGTGGTTGTGGTTCAGATTCTGGCCTCTTTGATTTTGTTCTCCGGACGATACAGGCATATCAGTCCGTCTCTCAGATATATCGACTGGCACAAATTCAAATCTTTGGCATCGGTAGGTATTCAGTTCTTTATTGTTCAGATCTCTGTAATCATCATGTTTTCCACGGATAATATCATCATCTCTCAGGTGACCGGTCCTGAGGATGTTGTCCCGTACAATGTGGCGCGAAAATATTTTGGTATTGTTGAGATGTTGTTCCTGATTGTATTGGAGCCATTTTGGTCTGCTTTCACACAGGCATATACCAGAAATGAGGTTAGCTGGATTAAAAAATCCATCAAGCAATTGTTGATGTTGTGGGGGTTGTCGGTTTTTGGAAGTCTGATAATGCTGGCCCTTTCCGGTTGGGTCTATGATATCTGGATTGGAGACATGATAACGGTACCTCTTCACTTATCGGTTTTGATGATGTTTTTCTTTATGATAAAATCCTGGAACAATGTATTTGTGTATCTGATAAACGGTGTGGGTAAGATCCGGCTGCAGTTATATATGTCTATCGTCATTGCTGTGATCAATATTCCCTTATCGGTCTATTTTGCCAAAAATCTGGAGATGGGTTCTTCCGGGGTAATACTTGGGACTATTGTTTGTCTCTCATTTGGAGCTATTCTTCACCCTATTCAATACAAGCGAATTATTAACAAAACGGCCCGGGGTATCTGGGACCAATAAAAACAGCATTTTATGCATGTAGTTTTTCTGAGTACCAACCAAACCAAAGGAGGAGCAGCCATAGCAGCCAATCGCTACTTCGATGCTTATTGTTCCGAAGGTGGAAATGCCAGTTATGGAGCCGGAAGTATACAAAAGCCGGGGCCGGGCATTGTCAGCCTGCGGCATTCATGGCCTTTACGAAAGCTTGTGAAACACCGCTTCAAAAAGGAAAAAAGAAAAACCCAAAAGCTTAAGATTCCCAATGAAGGATACTGGTCTGCGCCTTTGTCTTCGAGATTCAGGTTTTCCAGAATCAACAATTTAAAGCCCGATCTGGTCTGCATGAACTGGATTAACGATGATTTTTTGTCCATCGGGGAGATTGGTCGTTTTAAAGTTCCGGTTGTCTGGGTTTTTCATGATTTATGGGCGGTAACCGGAGGATGCCATTATCCGGGAAGTTGTAACGGATTTGAAAGTAGTTGCGGCAATTGTCCCAAGTTGAAATATCCGGGTGAAAACGACTGGAGTCGATACATCTGGCAAAGAAAATATGAAGCCTGGACCGATTTGAATATGACTATTCTTTGTCCCAGCAACTGGATGGCACAACAAGTGAAGAAGAGCAGACTTTTTGGGGACAAGCGCATTGAAGTATGTCCTTACAGCATAGAAACTGAAATATTTAAAGCTATGGACAGCACCTCTCTGAGAGAGGACCTGGGGATTCAGCCCCATCAGAAAGTACTTTTGTTTGGAGCGGTTAATTCTATGCAGGATACTCGAAAAGGGGCTCATCTGTTGGTGGAGGCACTTGAAAGACTGGAAGGACGAATCGATCCTGATGAGTTGGTGTTCATGGTGTTTGGAGCAAGGGAATCACCTGCACTGGAGAAGGTTCCTTTCAGAGTGATCAATCTCGGATTTGTAAGTGAGAAAGAAGACCTGGCACGTTATTATGCAGCCAGTACAGCTTTTGTATTGCCTTCGCTGGAAGATAATCTCCCCAATACGGTGTTGGAGTCTCTTGCTTGCGAAACCCCCGTTGTTGCTTTTGATATTGGCGGTATCTCTGATATGATTGATCACAATGAAAATGGGTTTTTGATAGATAGAATTGATACGGCTAAACTTGCCGATGCTTTGGAACAGATGGTGAAAATGCCGGATGATCTTTATCAAAAGATGAAAAAAGCGGCACGCCGGAAGATCGAAGAAAAGTTTTCCCGCAAAGTTGTGGGCCAAAAACTCACTGAGATTTTCAATGCTGTGGTGCAAAAATAGCAGTCAGGAACCATTTGTTCGAATTTAAAATGCAGATATGGATAAACAGAATTTTCCAAAAGTTACGATCGTAACACCTTCATACAATCAGGCAGAGTTTCTTGAGGAAACCATTTTGTCGGTTGTTAATCAGTCTTATCCCAATATTGAATATATCGTAGTTGATGGCGGGTCGACTGATGGCAGTGTGGAAATCATCAAAAAATATGAAGACCGGATATCCTGGTGGGTTAGTGAACCGGACAACGGACAGAGTGATGCCATCAATAAAGGATTTAATAAGGCTACGGGAGAAATTTACAACTGGCTCAACTCAGATGATGTCCTTTACCCTGATGCAGTAAGGATTGCCGTACATTTTATGCAGAAAAACCCGGAGATGGAAGTTGTGTATGGCGACCGTGTGGTTATCGATCAAAACAGTAAAATGATAGACGTCTTTGAGCCTCTGACAGTAACGCGGTCTTCTTCGCGTTTTTTGCTCCGAATACCGCAGGAGGTGACTTTTTTCACTGCCGGGTTGTGGCACCGGGTAAATGGCTTGAATGAGGAACTACATTATGTGATGGATTCTGACTTATGGTATCGTTTTCTGGATGAAACCCGGTTTTTTCATATTCCTTTCTTCATGGGAGCTTACCGCGAGCATGACGAGTCCAAGTCGGTTTTTGGAATTGGACGCAATAAAAATGAAAGGGCCCTCGAAGAGATCAGTTTCTTAAAAAAGCACTATTCCGGATTCTGGTCTGATATGAAGTTGCTTCGGAAATTTTATAAATACTATGCCATTGTTCGAAGTGCTTATGAACGGAATAAAAAGGCCCGTCGTCTGATGAAAGAAGAAATCAGGACATTGATTTCCCAAGAAAAGGATCGTTCTTAAATATATAATTCCTGGGCATGATGAAAAAATCAGAAATTGTCAGTTATTCCTATAAGGGATTTCGCACTGCAGCGGCTGCGCTATATTACCTGCGTTTTGACATGGAGAATGCCGAGTTTTTCGGGAAAAAACGACATTTTATCTCGGAAAAATGCCGTGTAAGTGGAGATTTTTTCAAGGATTACAAAAAGAAGTGGTTGCCCTGGAGTTCTTCTTTTTTTCTTGCCCGCAAAGAGTTGGAGGTTTATTGTCATTTGGGGGGGGGCCAAAGCATGGATTATACGCCCTGGAATGTCTGGTTTACTTCTATTGATCCGTCACTTAATAATAAGGAGCTGGCCTGGGCTTATGCCGAGAAAGGAAATTACAGAAAGCTATACGGTATTGATAACGAGCCTCTTTCTTTTTTTAGGTTCCTCAACGGAATAAGCTATGATGCTTATGGAGGAAGAATTGCCGAACCGGAAGTCTTTTTTGAAAAAGAGCTTAAAAACCAGACAAAAGTATTGGTTAAACCTGTCATCGATTCCTGGGGAGGAAAAAATATTCTGGTTTTTGAGCGTAACAACAGAGGGGGCTGGGAATGTGTAAATGATGAAGTGGATTTGTCATTGAAAAATCTGATAGCTTGTTACAAAGGGAATTTTGTGGTACAGGAATATCTGGATGCGCACCCTTTCTTCAAACGTTTTAACTCAACTTCTTTTAATACGCTCCGAGTATATGTTTACCGATCCGTCAAAGATGAGCAGGTGCATATTCTTCATACATTATTGAAGGTCGGGGGCAAGGGTAATGTGGTTGACAATATAGCAGCAGGAGGCCATTTTTTCTATATCCAGCCTGATGGAAAGTTCCTGTATGGCAGATCCTCAGAACTTGAGAAGGTAAAGGTGGTTCCCGATGACTCCGGTCAACTGTTAAGTGACTTGCCAGAGGTTCCGGGTTTTGAGAAGATAAAGGCGCTGGCTCAAAAAATTGCTTTGCAAACACCTTTTCACCGGTTGCTGGCATTGGACATGAATATTGATTCTACCGGAAAAGTCAGGATTATTGAGTTGAATCTCTCGGAGGCAGGTGGAGGAATGCAATTATTTGGGGTGCCCTTTCTTGGAACTTTTACGGATGAAGTGATTGAATATTGTAAGACCCATAAAAAAGTAAACTTTTTGAAAATATGATTTCCTGTACATCCACCTGTGGCGTCCGGATTTACAGGAACATGACCAATTAATTGACCAAAGAGATGGAGAAAATACCCTATAGATTGTTTTGTTATTACAGGAAGGCTTTTGGCTTCTTCTACAGAGGGTGTAAAAAACTTCTGAGAAAAGCCTCCGCTCATCATACCCATACGGGTTGTTTAATTGTCGGAAGAAAAATTCTGAAAGCTTTGCCTGATGCGAGTCGTAAGCAACCATCAAAGGATGATTTGCAGCGCTACCGAAACAAATGGGGAAAAGTATCATCCAATATACCTGTGTTGTATATGCATCTTTTTCCTTCTTTTTCGGGAGTCGACAGTGCCGATTATGTGCCCGATACTTTGTTTTTCACGCACGTGGAACCCATGCTCAATAATGTGGAGTACTCCCGGAGCTTTGCCGATAAAAACCTTTATTCATTGCTGGTGGACAAATCGGTGTTACCTGAAGTACTTCTCAGAAAGATACATGGTTCCTGGTTTGACGGGGAGTACAATAGAGTAGTTGACACAGACAAACTGTTAGAAGATATTGCCATCCGCCACTCAAAGGTGATTATTAAACATGCAGTGGCTTCTCAAGGTGGAGATAATATTGTTGCTGCAGAGAGTGATGGAAACTCACTGACGAGTGGCGGTGCTATTGTAAATGCAGAATGGTTAAACGAAACCTTTGGAGATAATTTTCTTTTGCAGGCCTATGTGTCTCAACATGTTTTTTACAAGCGGTTTAATGCTTCTTCTCTCAATACGTTAAGAGTATATACTTATCGCTCCGTGATTGATGATTCTGTGCATGTGTTGAGTGCTATGCTCAGGGTTGGAGGGGAAGGTTCGGTGGTGGACAATATCAGTAAAGGAGGAAAAGCTTGTGGAATAAATTCCGAAGGCAGGCTGAACGGGAATGTTTGCGATGTATATGGAAACTTTCATAACCAGGTTGGACAGGTAAATGTAAACCAGGAAAGGGAGCTTTATATGTACCAGGAGGTAACGGATAAAGCCAGAGAGCTTGCAGGAAAACAGTTTTATACCCGATTGATAGGTTTCGATTTTTGTGTTGATAAAGCGGGGGAGGTGAAACTAATTGAACTTAACAATTATGATGTGGGGGTCGATATTCTACAGATGTGCAACGGACCTCTTTTTGGAGAGTTTACAGATGAAATCATCGATTATTGTCAAAATCAAAAGAAGCATTTCCGGTTTGTTATCCGATAATATGTAAATGCTACAGATGCAGAAAATTTGTTTATGGAGATTCATTCAAAAATATTGTCTTTTTTAGATCTGGGATATTTTCTCGACTATCCGGGAGAGACCGTCCGCTTGCCAAAGCAGATTCAACCGGTGAATCAGGAGGGGATTACCAAAGAGGTGTTGCTTAATACAGCAAGGCAAAAATGGTTGAAGTCCCTGGAAGAAGGATTTTCTGTGGGGCAGTCTTGTGTGGTGCCACTGAGCGGAGGTCTTGATAGCAGAGCGGTTTTGGCCGGATTACTGGAATTTACCGAAGCTTCCAATATTACCACTTACACTTTTGGTATTCCCGGGTCATTCGATTATGAAATTGCTGCTAAGGTGGCCCGTTTTCTGGGGGTCTCCAATATTCGTATTCCTCTGGATAAATACTCGTATACCATGGAGGAGTTGTTAGAGACTTCCCGCCGTATGGATCATCAGTCACTGATGTTTTATCATGCGCCACTCAGATTGGTGGAAAGAGATTTTTCCGACGGAGTCCATTGGTCCGGATATCTGGGCGAGTCCATTACGGGGGATCATGTTCGTGGGCAACTGGCTAAAACACATGAGGAGGCACAGCGCAAATTTTTGGAATTCAACCGATACATCAAGAATGAGGATGTCCTTCTTTTGAAACAGGGAGTTGATTATTCTTTGAGACATCTCAAGGTACCGTCCGAATCCCGGGGCTTCTTGACTTTGGAAGAGGGGTATGACCTGTTGAACAGACAAAATAAATACATTGCTCCGCACGTGATGCTAAAGGGTTTTGAACACAGAGCTCCTTTTAATAATGCCGATTTGATGGCTTTCTTTCTGGGACTTACCAACGAACAAAAAAGGGGACAGGCCTTCTTTAAAGAATTTCTGCAATGGTGGCAACCACTCGTTTTTGCCTTGCCTGTAAAGAATAATTTAGGTTTTCCGCTGGATGCGGCCTCGTGGCGCCCTAAGTTGCGTAAAAAGTATTTTGCGCTAATGCAGCATTTTAATAACTGGAAAAACCCCAAATTGAATTATTTCGATTTTTCCAAAGAGCTAATTGGCAACCCGAAATTCAAGTCATTGATATTGTCCCAACTGGAAGATCTGAAAGCGAGGCGGATCCTGCCCCAAAATTTAAAACCAGCCGTGCTGTGGAAAGAACATCAACTCCGGCAGGCTGATCATGGGCGTTTGATACAGGGGCTGGCATCGCTGGAAATCCACCTGAAAGCAGGTAAAGAACTTTAATAGTTGCTTAAGAAAGAAGGGGGCATTTTATTGTTATTAAGAAATGACATCTTATGAATACACAAGACTATCCCAAAGTTACGATTGTTACACCATCATATAATCAGGGTGATTTTCTGGAAGAAACCATCCTTTCGGTGTTGAATCAGGATTATCCTAATCTCGAGTACATTGTAGTAGACGGTGGCTCTAACGATGGAAGTATAGAGATTATAAAAAAGTATGAAGACCGCCTGGCCTGGTGGGTCAGTGAGCCTGATAATGGACAAAGCGATGCGATTAATAAAGGTTTTTCCAAAGCAACAGGTGAAATATTCAATTGGGTCAATTCAGACGATTTGCTTTGCCCTGGTTCTATAAGGATGGCCGTCCATTTTTTGCAAAAATATCCCGATTGTGAATTGGTGTTTGGAGACCGGCTGATTATCGATGAGGGATCAACTGTCATTGAAACCTATGAGGCTCCGTCCTATTGGCGCTCTTTTCCGCCATTGCTTACTAAACTGCCACAGGAGGCTGCCTTTTTTTCTGCAAATCTCTGGAAAAAGACTGGTGGATTGGATACATCTCTTCATTATGTAATGGATACCGATTTGTGGTACCGTTTTCTGGAGCATACACACTTTTTTCATATTCCCATGTATTTGGGAATGTATCGTAAGCACTTGAAGTCCAAATCGGTTTACGGGATGGGGAGTACCCAGGGGCTTAATGAAACAGCAAAGCATGAATTTGAAGCACGCCAGAAAAAATATGGTAACTTTTTCTCTTCTCGCCCCTCTCTGATAAAGATGATGGGATTTCTCAGCATGATCAGGTTGGCTTATGAGAAAAACCGTCGCTTCAGAAGGTTATTGAAAGAAGAAGCCTATCATTATGGATTTGAAGTAAAATGAGAAAACTTTTTATTGAACTATGAGAATATTATATGTTGCAGAAGCTACTATGCCCGGACAAAAAGCAGACAGTATTCACGTGATGCGCATGTGCCGGTCAATGGTAAAAGCGGGTCATGAGGTGAAGTTGTTGGCATTCCGGGGAAATTCTTTTGAAAATATGGAGAAGTGTTTTCAATATTATGGAGTTGAACCGGTATTTCAGGCCAGGTTTATCAAAGCTCCGGGTACCGGACGGATAGCTTCTCTGGTATTGGGGCTTTCCGCCATGCGAGAAGTGATGAGGTGGAAACCGGATTTGGCCTACACCCGAACCGTGACTTCGGCCTTCTTTATGTCAAAAGTGACACGCAGCCTGGTGCTTGAGTCTCACACTTTCTTTTTCCGCGCTGCGAGGACCTTTCATCGGTTTTTCTTCAAATCGGTACTTCACAGAAAATCACTGAAAGGGATGGTTGTGATTTCTGATGCTTTGAAAAATATGTATGCCGACCAGGGAGTTCAAAAGAATCGTCTTTTTGTGGCTCATGATGGGTCTGATGTGGTTCCGCTTGACGAAACGGACAGTCTTAAAGGAGATCATGATCTGAATGTGGGATATTTTGGAAGTGTTTTTAAAGGTCGTGGAATTGAACGAATTCTGGATATGGCCAAGGCCCGGGGCCATATCGGGTTTCATTTTTTTGGTGCAGAGAAAGAGGATATGGAAGCGTATGGGGAGCTGACAGACAACTGCTATTTCTATGGTTTTGTATCTCCCTCTTCAGTGTATCGGTACCGTAATATTTGCGATATATTGGTGGCTCCATATCAGCAGGAGGTTTATGTTTCGGAGAAGCAGTCTTATTCCACCAGTTTGTTTATGTCTCCATTGAAAATATTTGAGTATATGTCGGCTGGGAAAGCCATCATCGTGAGTGATATGCCGGTATTGAGGGAAGTTTTGTCGCCGAATGAAGCAATAATGGTTGATCCGGATAATCCGAAAGCATGGATAACAGCGCTGGATAAACTGGAACAGAATCCGGAGCTTAGAAATAAACTGGGTGCAGCGGCCCTTGAAACCTTTCTGAAAAAGTATACCTGGGATCAGCGGGCATCTGAAATTGTGAATTGGTGTGTTTCCAGGTTGAATTGATCTTCATAAATTCTTGATAGATGAGAGTATTGGTTGTAATAGAGAGTCTTAGGGATGGAGGCAAGCAAAGACAGGTGGAGGAGCTTGTCAGAATACTGGCCCTTCGTCCCGAATATCAGATTCTGGTGTTGATTTTAAGGGATGAGATACACTTCAATCGCTTATTGAATATGGAAAGGGTAGAAGTGAAATACGTGCATCGGGTGCATAAAAAGGATCCTTTTGTTTTTGTTCGCTTCTTCAAAGAAGCCTCCAGGTTTAAACCGGACGTGATTAACAGCTGGGGAGGACTTCCCAGTATGGTGGCCCTGCCTTTTCGAATAATTAAAGGAGTTCCTTTGATCAATGAAATGGTTCAGAATTCCAGACTCCCTGTTTTTTCAACTCAATGGTTCAGGGCCAGAATTTCTTTCCTTTTTTCAAATGTTATTGTGGGCAATTCCCTGATTGGGATGAAGGTCTATAATGTTCCCCGACGCAAAGGACGTCTTATTCGTAACGGAATTAATACTGACAGGATTAAGCAATTAAATAATCAGGAACAGGTCAGGATTAAATATAATATTCCTTTAGACAAAAAGGTGGTGGGCATGGTGGCTACCATCGACTGGCGCAAAAATTTCCCCATGTACGTAAGGGCAGGAATTTCTTTTCTGAAAAAACGACAGGATGCAGTGTTTCTAATCGTTGGTGACGGGAAGGACAGGCCTCAGCTGGAGGCAATGATACCCTCTGATTTAAAGCCGTATTTTGTTTTTACGGGTCGCATTAGTGATGTGGAACAGGTAGTGAATGTTTTTGATGTGGCGGTACTGGCATCTTATGGCGAAGGAACTTCCAACAGCCTCCTGGAATATATGATTCTCAAAAAACCGGTGGTCGCTACGGATGTATTCGGGATTAATGAGGTGGTACAAGAGGGAGTAACAGGCTATCTTGTGCCTCAGGACGATTTTGTTGAGATGGGAGAGAAAACAGGGGCGCTGCTTGACAATCCTGAACTGGCCCGACACATGGGAGAAAAAGGGCATGAGTATGTGATAAGAGAATGTTCTATTGATAAGTTGGTATCGGAGCATGAAGCTGTTTTCAAAGAGTTAACAGGGAAAAACTAAAAATCATGAAAAACAGACTATTCCGTTTTAGAGTGGCGGTTTTGCTGATGTTTGCTTCTTGCCTTTCTGCATTGTCCGGACAATGCATTTTTCCGGGTGCAGAAGGAATGGGAAGCCAGTCACGGGGAGCTTATGGTGGAGATGAGTTGCCACAAGTAGTAGTGGTTGATAATCTTCACGATTCAGGGCCGGGATCACTACGTCACGCCTTGAGTCGTCCCTTTCCCCGAATTGTGGTTTTTGAAGTGAGTGGAGATATTTGTTTGGAAAGTCCGATTGTTGTGCGTGTGCCGTTTTTGCATGTGGCGGGTCAGACAGCCCCGGGAAAAGGCATCGCCGTTTGGGGACATCCGTTTGTGATTGGAACGCATGATGTCTTGGTTCAGGATATGCGTTTCAGGTTGGGTGCTGGTCACCAGAATCAGTCGGATTGTGCAACAGTTAGAGGAACAGCTTTGAAAACATGGAATGTGGTTTTCGATCACTGCTCTTTTGCTTTTGGACTGGACGAAACACTGACAGTGCTGAATGCAGGACCCGGAATTACCATCAGTAATTCAATTATCGGTTACTCGCTGGATGCCCTGGAGCATTCGTGTGGATTGTTGGTGCTTAATTCATTCAATGTGAGTCTGATTCGCAATATTTTGGCTTTCAATGGAGACAGAAATCCTACCATTCGTGGGGATTCCCGAAAAGTGGAGGTGGTAAACAATTTGATATACAACTCAGCCTCTCATGCCATTTACCTGGGGAGCCGAGGCCCTCGCAACGTCCCGGTGGAAGCACTTATTGTCGGGAACCATTATATTACAGGGCCCGACAATATGAACAGGTTTTTGCTGTCAGTGCACAGGGAGGTGGCTGATTCACTAAGAGTGTTCTGGTCGGACAATACTACGCTACACAAAGGAGTTCTCAAGAGAGATTTAACAGCACAGCTTTTTGATAATTCCAAACGTTTTGTGCCTGGGAAGAATTCCCCATTTGCCGGCTCTGTGATTTCTCTTTTGCCATCTGAATCATTGGAAGAAGAACTGCTCACTTCTTCAGGAGCGCGTTCCGGTGACCGGGATGCGGTGGATCGGCTGTTGATTCAAAATATCCGGCAACGAAAAGGAAGAATTATAAACAAAGAAGAAGAACTGGAAGCAGATCTTCGCCTTCCCGGAATCAATCAAAAGTTTGTGCTTCCTGAAGATGGACACCTCAAAGAAACAAATGGCTACACTGTGTTACAAAACCATCTTCAGCAATTGCTGGAAGACAATAAATAATTCATGGAAAAAGCAGCAACCAAGATGCAAAAGAAAATTGTCATAGCGCTCGAGAACGCATCGGTGGCTCCCTGGTTTGCAACAGCATTGAAATTGTATGCCCGGAACAAAGGGGTGAAGATTTTTTTGTTACTAATGAGCCGGAAACAACGCAGGATTGCCTGGGTTGAGAAGTACTTTTTTCGGCGGGTTTTCAAAATCTTCGGACATGAGAACCTTGCTGCTTCTTTTGAGGTGCTGGAGCAGAAAGTTGATGCGCCTCTGTTCGGATTTGTTTCCGTCAGGTCTCAGAATTTTCTGATGAGTACGGTCTGTCAGCAAAAGTGCTTTTTTGTGGCTAAAGGAAGTCTGTTTACCTCATCGGGTATCAGGGGATTCTGGCATTATATTGTGCAGTTTTTCTCTTTTGGGCGTCCCATGGTTGTTGAAGATGTGGAAAAAAAATGTTTTTACCATGCCTGGTTTCAGACCCGGGCATTCAAATTTGAAAGAAATGATGGTTACCTTCGATTTAATATCGAAAAAGTGCTTGATTATATTTTGTTTGATAAACCATTGGGATATCCGGTTTCTAAGCACAAATTTCCTGAAATGAACCTGTTGAAGAAGTTTTTGGCTTATCCGTTTTGGGAGTTTTACCACAAGGTGAGGGGCCGGCTTTGGAAGCCGCGGTGGCACTTGGTTCAGACCACTTCCGATGCATTTTGGAGTAAAAAAAGACTACATGGTAAATATCTTGATTCACATAGCGATGGCGGATGGGCTGATCCTTTCCTGGTAGCTAATGAAGGACAGATTTATCTTTTTGCCGAACACATTGTCAAGGGAAAGGGGCAACTTGCTGTTTCCAGATACAATGCCGATAAGCATGAAATTGAAGGAGCACCTGTAACTATTTTAAATTCCGGATCTCATCTATCTTATCCTTTTGTATTTAAGGTGAGAGATGAATGGTATATGTTGCCGGAAAGTAGTGATGCCCGTGAAGTGGTAATATACAAAGCTGCAGATTTTCCTTATCAGTGGGAACGTTTCAGGCAGGTGTTTAATTACGATCAGTGGGTGGATACTACTCCTTTTTATTACAAAGGTAAGTGGTGGATTTTTTCCGTTCAGAAGCCGGTCAATTATGCCTCCACCTATCAGGAGTTGCATCTTTTTTACTGCGATGATATTCTTCATGATCCCTGGATTGCACATCCGCAAAATCCGGTGGTTTCTGACAATCGACGTGCCCGGATGGCCGGGTCTCTTTTCTTTCGTAATGGGAAGCTGTTTCGGCCTGGTCAAAACTGCTCGCGCATTTATGGAGGCAGAGTTGGGTTGTGTGAGGTGACGAAAATGTCAGAGACTGAATATGAGGAGGTATTTCGGGATGAAATATATTTCCCCTGGTACAGTCGCAAAACCTCTTTTCATACATTGAGTATCGTGGATGATTTGGTAATGGGAGATTGTAAGTTCTAATTGTAAAGCGTCTGAAATTTAGTGATATGGCTGTAGCTGTTTTTATAAGACAATTAAGTATAGGAGGTGCAGAAAAGCAGAGTTTGCTGCTTGCCCGGGAGTTGAAAAAGAATTACCGGGTATTGCTGGTGGTCTGGACAGATACAATTGTGGTTCCGGAATTTAAAAACTTTATTGAGGAAAACGAATTGCCCGTGTTTTTTCTTCAGGGGAATTCTGTTCAGAAATTAGTTCAGTTTTGGAAGCTGATGAAACAGATGAAGGTTACACATCTTTTTAATTTTTTATTGCTCAATAATTTTGTGGGTGGAATAGGGGGACGGCTGGCCGGTGTAAAACATATATTTGGTGGTATTCGTAATTGTGATATTGTTCCTTCCAAGATGTTTTGGCAGAGGTTTTTACATAATTACATATCACATCGTACTATTTTTAATAACTATACAGGAACCGAAAAATTATCACATCGGGGCTTCAGAAAAGAAAAGATGCTGGTCATTCATAACGGAATTGACGTGAATGGAAAGGTGCCCCCAAAAAAGGAGGAGAAAAAACCAATCATCCTTACTGCTTCCCGGTTTCTTCCGCAAAAAGATCATTATACTGCGCTATTGGCTATTCAGGAGTTGGTAAAGAGAGGTCAGGATTTCACCTACATTCTTGCCGGCTACGGCTCTCAGGAAGAAGAAATCAGGCAATGGATCCGGGATTTGGGTATTCAGAAGTATGTAAAGTTGCTTGTTGCTCCGGGTAATCTTCCTCAAATATTTGAGGAGGCATCCCTCTATCTCAGCACCTCGTTGCGTGAAGGACTTTCCAATTCGCTGATGGAGGCCCTTGCAGCATGCCTTCCTGTGGTCGCCACCAATGTAGGGGACAATAAATATCTGATTGAAGAGAAGAATGGTTTTTTGGTAGAGGTGGGCGATTACATGGCTATTGCTGATCATTTGCAAAGATTGCTCTCAGAGCAAACGCTGAGAATGGAAATGGGGAAATTTGGATATGAAAAACTAAAGTCCGGATTTTCTACACGTATGTTTTTGAATCGCTATCTGGAATTGATGGAAAGCTGACAGATGAATCGATTTTGTTTTTAACAAATTGCCTGTGGTTTGTCTTTTGCCTGCTTTTTTCATGAATTATTTGTGAAACGAAGTTCGACGAAGTCAATAAAGCGGGCTAAGGCTCAAATTGAAATAGAAAACACAGTTATGGAGAAAAACAATAAACCCAAAATAGCCATTATCGGATTGAAAGGACTTCCAGCTTATGGGGGCTCTGCCCGTGCCGGAGAAAATATGATTCTTTATCTGAAAGAACGGTTTCATTTTGTGGTGTTAAACACAGATACGCATACCCAAAGAAAGACTGGAGTTTATGATGGGGTAGAACAGGTGGTTTTTAAGAAGTTTTTTATTAATAAGCTGAACACACTATATTATTACCTGCTTTCCACTTTTTATTGTTTGTTCAAAGGTGGGTTTGATGTTGTTCACGTTTTTCATGTGGATGCTGCATTTATAGTTCCCTTGTTGCGGTTGCGTTATCGTGTGGTGTCTGGACACAGGGCCCGTCCGCAGTTCGCCGCAAAATGGTCTTCTCTGGTGAGGCAGTATTTTGTTTTTATGGAGTGGCTCTTTTTTAAGGTTCCTGCAGATGTAGTTACCTCTGTTAGCAAACCGGTGGCTGAACTGTTTAGAAATCGGACAAACCGCGAAATTCTTTTTATCCCCAACGGAATTGTTTTCAACGATGCACCTTTGCCTGCGATTGATGAGAGGGACTACATACTTTTTGCCTCAGGACGTGTCATTGCATCTAAAGGAGTTCATGTAATGCTGGAAGCATTGAACAAACTGAATTACCAGGGGAGGGTGCTTGTTATTGGAAACCGTTCTCATTCACCCGAATATTCCCTGAAACTGGAAAAGATGGCAGCCTCCCTGGATGTACGTTTTATAGATATAATCAAAGACAAGCAGCTGTTGATGGCTTACCTGAAGCATGCAAAGATGTTTGTTTTTCCCAGCTTTCATGAAGGGATGTCCAATATGTTGCTGGAGGCAGTATCCGCGTGTATTCCGGTTATTTGCAGCGATATTCCGGAGAATGTTCAGGTTTTTGATGAAGGGGAAGTCTTGTTCTTTAAAACGGGAGATGCGGAGGATCTTTCAGGACGGATAAAATATGTGATAGAAAACAACGAGGCCGCTCAGGAAGTGGCCCGAAAAGGCTATGATCGTCTGCGGCGTGACTATGACTGGCAGCAGATTGCTGACCGTTTCGCTTCTATTTATCATTGGCTGATAGAGCATAAAAAACCCCTGAAACGAGGTGATAATTCGCTCCAGGGGTAATTTGCGATTTAATGAATATGTCTTCGGGCGGCGTATGTTTTACAATTCGTAATCGCCGGCGAGTTCGTTCAGATACATTTCAAGATTGGTGTAGAATGGTGAAAGTGTATACTCTGTAGCATCAGCAGCAGAATCAGAATCCAGCCCTTTGCTGATTTCCCACTTGTCAGGCATTCCGTCCTCATCGCTGTCGTTGGGGACATCTCCCTGGTATTGCGATGGATATCCACCGCGATCATTTGGGGAGTCAATAATGCTGCCTGCATAGTTGCGGGCTTCGCTGATGATACGCTCATCCACTGCATCTACAATTGGCTTGCGTGCTCCTACGTTGTTTAATACATAGTCCTCAACTTCACTGGTGCTGCGCACTTTTGAATACTCTGATTCCCATCCTGATGGAGCATTGTCTACCATAAATTCAGCAAAGAATTCGGGATATTCAAGGTAGGATGTACTTACCTCTTTCAGAGGATTCATATTTCCATTGTCGTCCATGTAATTTTGGTCGATAAAGAAAGTTGATCCATCCACAAGGTACCAGTTTCCTGTGCGGTAAAGTGGCAAATCAGAGCTGTTGCTACCCTTGCGATACAGGTTTCTGTATATAACTGCATCGTTGATGGGGATCTCATCATGGAAGATTTGTGTGTGTGTTCCATATCCTGGTCTCATGTGTCCCCAGTTGTAAATCACGTTATTTACCACGTGTATATTGCGGGTATTGCTTGAAATCAGTGGATTTCGTCCCATGTTGTGTGCGAAAAGGTTGTTGACAATAGAAATATTGTCCAGATCGTTCAGCATTAAAAGACCTTTAGAATGCTCACCTTCTTCGTGCAAACTGTTTGAGAGTGCTTCACCCACGATACAGTTTTGCATGGTCAGGTTGTTGGTTCCGGTGGAGAAAGAAACATTCTCATCAATACTCCATGTAAAAGAGATGTGATCCAATACGATATTGTGACAGTTCCTGTCTTTGTATATAAACAGCGCATCTCTGTCTGTTGGATCTGTCCCGTTTCTGTCATCACCTGGTCTGATTCTGATATGGCGGATGATTACATCGTGGGTCTCAATCTGAATACCGGAATTTTTCAGGGTAATTCCCGATCCGGGAGCCGATTGTCCGGCGATAGTAATGTAAGGATCTTTAATCTTTACCCAATCATCCAGTTCAATAATACCCGCAACTTTGAATAATACAATACGTGGGCCGGTGGCTATCTCAAGTGCATATCTGAGTGTTCCGCGAGAATCATTGTCTTCCAAAGAAGTTACGTAAATGACTTTTCCGCCTCGTCCACCACGTGTAAATCTACCATATCCTTCGGCGGTTGGGAATGCTTTGGTTTCACTAAAAGCAGGAACCTGGAAGCCATCGGAGTTGTCAGAAGTCTCCTCTTCCTGTTGTTGTTCCTCTTCCTGGGTTGTGCCCTCTTCTTCTACAATAGCCGACTGATCTCTGTCAACTTGTGGATCGGTAACCGGCTCAATATTCTCCAGCTCACAACTCCATAATAACCCAATAACCCCAATGGACAATAATGTCCTGTTCAAAAATTTGTTCTTCATGGCCTGTTCAAAAAATGTTTTGTTTGTAATTGTTTAGTTTATTGCTCCTTATTACGGCGATCTTTTTAAAATGTTGTTTCGTCAATATTATTTAAAACTGGTTTGAATAGTTTTTGAGATTGAAGGGCTTGATTTTATTGTGGGTGAGAGTGGTAGGTTAAAAGTTGTTAATGTCATTAGTCAATGAAAATTCGGTTTTCATCAAAAAATCAGACACTTCTGCATTGGAGAGAAATTATTGTTTCAAATCCCTGACGTTTATATGTTAAATATATTTTGATCGTTTTTGCGTGGAGGTTGGTCAAAAATTACTGGACATTCGTTTCTGACTGCTTTATTTTCCTGACTAAATGAATCAATAAACCGTTTATGCCATGAAGAATCAATTAACGATTTTTTTCAGTATAGTATTTATTATGATTTCGACAATTGGTTGTGAGAATTCTAAATCAGGAGATATGAGTGATAAACAGAAACAGAAGATCTTGTTCCTGCACCACAGCACAGGAAAAACTATCTGGCAGGGAGGAAATAGTTTTTTTACCAAAGTAAAAGGGAAGTTAGGCCTGGAAGGGGCTGTAGAGAAATGGTTTCATCGCTATAATAAAGAGAATGATGTTTTTTATGTGATACGTGACAGAGAGTTTCCGGCAAAGGAACCCTATGGATGGAAGAATTATCCTTTTGATTATTACAACATCTGGGTTAAACATGGTGAGGAGGATTACTTTATGGAAGAGCCTACTCTTAAAACACTTACTCCGGAATACGATCTTGTGATTTTCAAGCATTGCTTTCCTGCCAGTAAAATAGTTTTTGATGGTACCCCCGGGGTAGACTCTGAACGTAAAATGGTGGAGAATTATAAAATGCAGTACCAGGCCTTGAAACAGGAACTTCTGAAATATCCTGATACAAAATTCCTGCTTTGGACACCGCCGGCATTAACAGAACAGGGAACTACTCCGGAGGCGGCCAAAGCTGTCACTGATTTTTCCAACTGGGTAGTGAACGAATGGGATCAGCCGGGTGATAATATTTTTATCTGGGATTTCAGACAGCTTGAAACAGAGGGGGGGCTTTATCTTCTTCCCCAAAATGCAGTGGGTGAGAAGGATCCTCATCCGTCACATGCATTTGCCAAAAGTGTCTATCCCTATTTTTGCCAGAGGATTGTAGATGTGATGGAGGGTAAGGGAGATGCCAGATCTGTAACCGGAGAATAATGCATCTCAGAAGTTTTTTTCTATATTTATTTTGGCTGCGTGCTCTCTGTCGTTACTCAAATGGTATGCTCGCAATGTGTACAACACTATATGAATGAAAGACAATATATAAGCACTATGATTTTATTCTCCGTGTAAAATTTAAACAGTTTCAAAACGAACAGAATGAGATTAATTGTCAAAATAGTATTGAGATTGGTTCGGTGGGTTCCCCTGAGCCGGCTGCGTGCCTGGATGTTGCGTAAGATCGGGGTGAAAATTGGAAATCATTGCCGGTTGTTTAAAGCTGACTGGGGTACGGAGCCTTATCTTGTGGAATTGGGAGATCATGTGGCTGTTTCCAATGGTGTTCGTTTTCTGACACATGATGGAGCTGTTTGGGTTTATCGGGAGGAGTATCCGGATCTCGATATTTTTGGACGTATCAAGATTGGCAATAATGTATGTCTGGGTTTTAATGTAATCCTGCTTCCCAATACAGAGATTGGCGAAAATTCCATCGTGGCGGCCGGAGCCGTGGTGAAAGGCAAAATTCCTCCCAACTCCGTTGTTTTTGGCAATCCTGCTAAGGTGGTGATGTCTACAGATATGCAAAAACGCCTGATGTTGATGAGCCGTTTTAGATTCAAATCCAAAGGAATGACCTACATGGAAAAGAAAAGAATGCTTTCCTCTTTTTTTCAAAAGGATGTTTTTCATGAAGACCGATCAAAACAATCGGGTGTGGAATAACAGGCTTGTGAAAGGGATAAAAAGTGGTTCTTCACAAATATGCATACCAGATTGATTACTTCCTTATCCATACTTTATATCTGAGACAGGTAAGGTTAAAACAACCTGAATACATGGGAATAATAGCCCTGCCAAAGTTCCGGGGTTTTGAGGGATCTTTCACGTAGGTTGTTTTTACAGTCTGGTTTTTTGTCTTTGGTTGCATGTCAAATAGTCTGTTTGTTTGAAAGACAGAGTTTTTGAACACCCTCGATATGATACTTCCTGGTGCTTTGTGCTTTTGCGACAATTCATGAGTATTTAATACAATTTTTTGGGGAATTGGTTTATTCAGAAAACCCGGAAAGAGTATTCTCGAAAGAATCTGTAATCACTATTTAGATCCATTTCATGTAAATAATAGTGACACCTGACAAATTGGGCTGGATAATCATGAGCTCAGCATTTAACTTGCCTATAAAAAGAAAAAGTTTTTGAATTAATCCAAATGTTATTGTATGTCTATGATGGAAGAAATTAAGGGATATATCGCAGAAACAACATTTACAGATCCCACGCAAATAAAGGAAGAGACAATGCTTTTTGAGGAAGGGATTTTTGATTCAATGGGTTTGTTAAACCTGATTGCCTTTTTGGAAGAGCAATTTGGGGTGAAAACGGAGGATACAGATCTGATGGAAGAGAATTTTCAAAATCTTAAGGCAATTGAAGCGTATGTGACACGAAAGAAAGGGTAAGTGTATGTGCGGAATCGTTGGTTTTACCGGAAGTGCAGGAAGGAGAGAGGAATCACGAAGCGTTCTCAACAGAATGCTTACGCGAATCAGACACCGGGGTCCTGATGAGGCTGGAATTTTTTTGTCTTCCCTCATGAATATGGGAAGTGTTCGGCTTAGTATCATCGATCTTGCATCCGGGCAGCAGCCGTTATGTGATGATTCGGGAAGATACTGGATTACATTCAATGGTGAGATCTTTAATTACAAAGAACTAAGGAACGAACTGGAAGGCCTGGGATGCCGGTTCCGGACAAATAGTGATACGGAGGTTTTACTCCTTGCTTATCGTGAGTTTGGTGTTGATTGTTTGCCGAAGTTGAACGGGCAATTTGCGTTTGCTGTTTGGGATACCCGGGAGAGCCGGTTATTTATGGCAAGAGACAGGGTGGGCATTCGTCCCCTTTATTATACTTTTCAAAACGAGCAGTTGGTATTTGGATCTGAAATAAAGGCCCTTTTTGAGTTTCCGGGTGTTCGAAGGGCATTGGATCCTGCCTCCTTGCAACAGGTTTTTACTTTCTGGACCACTTTATCACCTCACACTTCTTTTGAAGGTGTAAATGAGCTTCCTCCGGGACATTACCTTTTATTTGAGGAAGGACATGTTCAGATGAAGAAGTACTGGGCCCCTGAATTTCCTCCGGTTGGTAACCGGTTTAAAGGAACGATGGATGAAGCTGGAGAGCACCTGGAGTATCTTTTGAATGATGCGGTTGAACTTCGGCTGCGTGCCGATGTCCCTGTTGGATCTTACCTGAGTGGAGGATTGGACTCCTCTGTGATAGCCTGGCTGATTCGTCAAAATGCCCCGGAAGGGTTGCTTCAAACTTTTTCTATCGGATTTTCTGATCAGGAATACGATGAGGGAGCGTTTCAGAACAGTATGGTTGAGCTGTTACAAACTACTCATCATCGATCTTATTGTACCTCCGGGGATATTGTCCGTCAATTTCCGGAAACGATCTGGCATACCGAGATGCCTTTGCTTCGGACAGCTCCCTTGCCTATGATGTTGCTCTCCGGTCTGGTGAGAGAACACAATATCAAAGTGGTGATGACCGGAGAGGGTGCTGATGAGATGCTTGGTGGCTACAATATTTTCAAAGAGATGCTGGTTAGGCGTTTCTGGGCTCGCATGCCTGATTCCAAATTGAGACCAATGCTTTTGGGACGGCTCTATCCTTATTTGTCTCAACTGAAAAATATGGCTCCCAATGCACTTAAACTTTTCTTCGGATATCGTTTGCAGGATACCGGATCTGTCCTTTATTCTCACCTGTTGAGGTGGAACAATACATCAAAGGTTCGAAAGCTGATGCACAAAGATATACTTGATGGTAAGACGCTGGTGGAACAGTTGGAAAAGGAATTACACCCATTGCTCGAATCTCAAAGCAATCTTGCTAAAGCTCAATATCTGGAGTCTACCATCTTCATGTCAGGTTATTTACTCTCATCGCAAGGTGATCGCATGGCTATGGCCAACAGCGTTGAGGGACGATATCCTTTCCTCGATTACAGGGTCATGGAGTTTTGTAATTCCCTTCCGGATGATTATAAGCTGAGTGGATTAAAAGAGAAAGTTCTTTTAAAGCATCAGTTTAGGAATCGTTTACCTGCAGGGGTTGTTCAGAGAGCCAAACAGGCTTACCGGGCGCCGCTGGCAGCTCCTTTTTTAGATGAAGGATTATCGGGTTCTGTAGAGGCGTTGTTATCCAAAGAGGTCTGCCAGTCTGCTGGTGTTTTTGATGCTGATTCTGTCAGAATGCTTACCTCCAGGCTGATAAAAAAGGGAGGCTATTCCGAAATAGATCAGATGGCCTTTATTGCCGTTTTGTCAACTCATCTTTTGTGGCAACAGTTTGTCGCCGATTTTAAGCCTTTGACAAAAAATGAAATATTAGAAGCAGAATTACGCAATTTGCAAATCTTAAAACCAGAATAATATGGTTGAGAAAAAAGCTTTTTCCAGAGATGTTCTCTATATTGAAGAACCGGAGATTCTTTTGGATAAAATAGTGAATAAACTCAGAGAGGATGTGTTTCATCGTTTTCGTCGCAAAGGAGGTGTGGTTGGCATCAGTGGAGGTATCGATTCTTCGGTAACACTGGCTATTGCTGCGAGGGCTTATGGCCCCGAAAAAGTATTGGGTGTGTTGTTGCCGGAGCATGATTCCAGTCCTGACAGCAAAGAGCTGGCACTTGAACTGGCCAATAAATTTGGTGTGAAAACTGTTGAGGAAAATATTAGTAACGCCCTGGCGGGTTTTGGGTGTTATCACAGGCGCGATGAGGCAGTCAGAAGTGTTGTGCCTGAATACAATCCGGAAACAGACAAAATGAAGATTGTGATTCCCCGGGAGATCCTGGAGAAAAAATTGCCGCCGGTCTTTTATGTGACCGTTATTTTTGCTGATGGAAGTGAGGTGTCTAAACGTCTCACTCCTGCTGCATATCTTCAAATTGTGGCAGCATCTAATTTTAAGCAACGCAGTCGTATGTCGATGCTCTATTATCATGCCGAGGCAAATCATTTTGCGGTGATCGGAACGCCGAATAAGCATGAGGTGAAACAAGGGTTTTTTGTGAAGTTCGGTGACGGTGGTGCAGATGTAATGCCCATTGGAAGTCTCTATAAAACCCAGGTGTACCAATTGGCCCGGTACCTGGAGGTTCCTCAAAAAATTATTGAACGCACTCCTACTACAGATACCTACACAGCTGAACAAACTCAGGAGGAATTTTTTTATCAGATGCCTTTTGAGAAAATGGACTTGCTTTGGTTTGGGTGGGAAAACGGATATGCTGCCGAAGAGGTGGCACCTGTTTTGGAAATGACCACTGATGATGTACTAAATAACTATGCCAATTTTGAACGAAAAGTGAAAACAACGGACTATTTGAGAAGTGCACCTCTGCATGATTACAATTTTTTGTAATCTGGGTTTATCTATTTTGATCAGGGCGATGATTAGGTGTGGGTTTTAACCAGTTTCTAAGGCAAAAAAATAGCAGAATGAAAGGGGCTGTCCCAAAAGCACAAAGCAATAAAAATGTGTCATGTTGAACGTAGTTGAAACATCTGTCTTTCAAAGAAACAAATTCTTCGAAAGGTTCAGAATGACATCAAAATTGAATTTGTTGGACAGTTTCTTTCTTCAGACCAGTAATTTAGATAAATTATTTACTGATGAAACGAGTCCCGATTAATCGGGACTCGTTCCATCCGACCTTGTAAAGTAAATTTTATACGGATGAATGTTGTCGATTATTTTTTTCAGGACACTAACGATCTTCAAAAGGAGGCAATACTTTCCTCTAAAGAACAAGTTAGTTACAGGGAACTGTCACAGGATGTATCCAGACTTGCAGATTGGCTGAAAAATCATTTCGATCAGGGGACTCCTGTGTTGTTGCTCTCTCCCAACAATGTTTTTTGTGTTACGGCATATCTTGCAATCATGAAGGCGGGATGTGTTTGTGTGCCTGTGAATCCGGGGGTGGAACCGGATGGTTTTAAATTTGTGATTGATAAAACCCGGTCACCTTTTGCTTTTATTCATTCAACTGTAGTGCCCCGTTTGAAGCCGGAAATTGAATTGGCCGATGAGAATGCAGCAAGAAAATTGATTGACGAAAGCGGGGGAAATGCTTACATCCCAGGACCTGAGTTCGAACCGGATATGCCGGCTCAGATAATCTTCACCTCAGGGTCTACTGCGGTGCCAAAGGGAGTAATGCTTTCGCATGGAAATTTATTAGCCAATACCACATCTATATTGGATTATCTTCATCTTCAATCCGTAGATACCATGCTGGTGGTTTTGCCATTTTTTTATTGTTACGGTCTTTCATTGCTCCATACGCATCTTCGGGTTGGCGGCACGCTGGTGTTGAACAATAATTTCATGTTTCTTGGCAGTGTACTCCAAGATTTGAAAAGATACAGATGTACCGGTTTCGCAGGTGTCCCTAGTCACTTTCAGGTGCTGCTTCGAAAGTCAGACTCTTTCAAAAACGGCCATTTCCCTGATCTTCGATATGTGACTCAGGCAGGAGGGAAATTACATAAGGCTTTTATTCTTGAGTTTACTGAGCTCTTTCCTGATGTCCGCTTTTTTGTAATGTATGGACAAACCGAAGCCACTGCACGACTCTCGTATCTTCCTCCTGATTATTTGCCACAAAAGGCCGGATCAATAGGACGAGGAATTCCAGGTGTTGAGTTGCGCGTGGTGGGCGAGAAAGAAGAACCTGTGAAGCCCGGAGAAACTGGCGAGATTATTGCCTCTGGACAAAATATTATGATCGGATATTTTGAGGATGAAGGGGCTACTAAAGCTGCATTAAGAGACGGGTGGCTCCATACCGGTGATCTGGGAACTGTGGATGAGGACGGATTTATTTATCTTACTGCCCGGAAAAAAGAGATTGTAAAGGTAGGCGGGAAAAGAGTAAGCCCCAAGGAGATTGAGGAAGTTATTGTTAGTATGCCCGGAATTATCGATTGCACTGTGGAAGGAGTAGATCATCCGGTTTTGGGCGAAGCATTGAAAGCTATAGTTGTAAAAAGTCCCCGGAATGAAATGTCAGCCAATGAGGTGAAAGCTTTTTGTGCAACCAAGCTATCTGCCTACAAGATTCCGGGAGAAGTAATTTTTAAAGATCGTATGGAGGTTAGTTCAACAGGAAAGAAAGTCAAAGGGATATTGTGATTTTTTGGATTGATTCTCTAAGAGATACATTTTTGCCTCAATTCTTTTTTGGGGGGATTCTTTTTTTCGAATGTATTTCGGTGTTAGCGTGAGGTTCCTTCAGGTAAAAAGGTGCTTGAAGGGCTTTGAAAATTAGACTGGTTTTGTGTCCATGTATTCCTGAAACGTTCTCTGTCAATGAATATTGTCTATTCCTCAAATCCGCAATTTCTTTTTTGAGTTTTGACTAATTGAGGAAAAACAGGTTTAAAAGAATTGTTTTTGTGTATTAGAGGATGGTTTTGTCCGTAACTCTGTCAATCTTTCTTAAACCTTGGTGTAACAGGGGTGGACATCAATGCTTAGAGACTGTAAATTGCCTATTGTAATAATGAGTGAAAAGACAAGATTGATTTTGAATCCAAAAACTATCAAGGGCCATGAAATATTCCGAACATTATACCTCGGTTGTACCTGAATATGTTCCCAAAGAACAGTTCAAAATCAGGCCTCCTTTTGTCAAGCCACGTGTTGATAGAAATAAGGAGGCTTTACTGAAAAATGTGAGTCTGGACGTTTATCAGTTTTTCATCAACCATCTGGTTCCCGAACGGCAAAATGTAAGTCTGATTAACACCAATACCCGCGAGGGAATTTCAGAGCAGGTGAAGGATAATACGCGTTCCATTATAAATTTACGGTTGATCAACAATGTAAGGTACATTAATAAATTCCTTATCAGGATTAACCAATCAATGCCAGATGCGGGTATTTTTATTGGCTGCGTGGAGCCGGTAAAAAACGTCAGAAACAGGAAACAGGAAAAAATTAAGTGGCCTTTTCTTTTTTCTGTATACTGGATGATGATTTTTATTTTTCACCGGATTATGCCCAAGATCAGGTATATTCAGAAGGCCTATTTTTTCCTTACCAAAGGTAAATATCGTTACCTTACGATGGGGGAAACCCTCGGTAGAATAGTGAGTTGTGGTTTCGAAATTATTGAATATAAGGAGATTGGTGGATTGCTTTACTTTGCCGTTATCAAAACAAGTGAGCCTGTTCCTAATATGAAGCCAAGTTTTGGTCCCTTGTTCCCGATGAACAGGGTAGGCAAAGACGGGAAAATGATAAAAGTGTATAAGCTAAGAACAATGCATCCTTTTGCTGAGTTTTTGCAAAGCTATGTTACTAAGCTTAATGGATATAATGCAACCGGAAAGCCTGCAAATGACTTTCGTGTGGCTACCTGGGGCAAGTTCTACCGTAAGTATTGGTTGGATGAGTTGCCTCAGCTTTTGAATGTGTTTAAAGGGGAATTGAATATTGTAGGTGTTCGTCCACTGAGCCGTTCCCGCTTTCAGGAACTGCCAGAGGAAATACAGAAGCAAAGAATTCGTTATAAGCCTGGGTGTATTCCTCCTTATGTTGCTTTATTGATGCCCGATTCTGATGGAAATATAGAGGCAGAGCGCATTTATCTTGCCGAGAAAGCTAAACATCCGTTGCTTACAGATTATAAGTATTTCTTTTTGGCGATCTATAATATCTTTACAGGGAAAATTAAAAGTTCATAGTTGACTTTTTGGCCAATAATTTTTAGTTTAGAGATTATTAAACAAATGAAGGGGTTTTTGTATTGCAAAATGTTCTGTCAGACTTTTCTGATAGTGCATTAGCCGATACAAAAACCTTTTTTTATGAAAGTTCGGAGCCTTTTCAAAACAATCCCTTTCCTGCAGTTTTCATTCTTTCTGGGAATGGGAATCTGGTTTTCTCGTTTTTTTCAGAACGAGCATCTGACTCTTCTTCTTGTTTTTTCTGTTCTTATTTTCTTCCTTTTGTTGATTGTTGTTGGCATTTCAGGATTGTCAAACCGATACAGGTATCGCTGGATTCCGGGATTTTGCTTTTTTTTATTGTTGTTGCTAACAGGAGTTTTACTTTCTGTTATTGGCAGGCCTGCCAGATTGGAGAATGGCTTTAATGCAAAATGTGTTGCCCGTGTTGTTGAAGCTGATATTACCTATTCCGGATATTATGCTTATACTGTTGAGCCTATTCACCTCATGACGGATCACTCTGTTTCGGATTTAAAAGAAATGAAATGGCGAATTATTGTGGAGCCTGACGACTCTTTGTTGATGCCTCTTGCACGACCAGGTTTTGAAGTGGTATTTCAATCATTTATTTCGGGGCATGACAAACCTTCCAATCCGGATGTTTTTGATTACGGACAATATCTTCTCAATCAGGGAGTATCTGGATGGGGATTTGTGGAAAAGGAGCATTTTGATATAGTAAAAGAAGGCATCCTGCCCGGAATTAGAGGATATGCCAACAAAATGAGACTGGAAACACTTGAGATATACGAAAAACACGGGATAAAAGGGCATGAATTGCAGGTACTGGCATCGCTCACACTGGGTCAGAGAGCGATGCTGGACGATGAAATAAAAAATTGGTTTATTCATTCGGGGGCTGTACATGTGTTGGCTGTCTCCGGCTTACATGCAGGAATTGTTTTTCTTTTTCTTAACTGGTTCCTCAGTTTGTTTGTTCCTCGAAAGAGTAGTTTCCGGGTCATTGTGGTTATTTTGGTTTTAGTCTGTTATGCAATTTTAACAGGGGGTGCTCCATCTGTTTTCAGGGCTGTGGTAATGCTCTCTGTAATTCAGGTGGGAAAATACTACAAACGCAGCAGTAATGTTTATAATTTGCTTGGAGTTTCGGCTTTCATTATTCTTATAGTGGATCCCGTTTCATTGTATCATGTCGGTTTTTGGCTTTCTCATCTGGCCGTGGCTGGAATTGTGACCTTTTATCCGGTTTTCAGAAAGTATTATGCCGGAGGCAATACGATGGTTCGTGGAGTTGGAGACCTTGCTGCCGTATCATTGGCTGCCCAGATAGGGACGTTTCCCCTGTCCTTACTTACATTCAGAGCATTTCCATCCTGGTTTTTGCTGGCCAATTTCTTTATCCTCCCTCTTGTGGCGCCTATTCTGATTTTGGCCAAATTTCTGATCCTTTTTTCAAAATTTCCTTTTATTTCACTAATGCTTGCCGGAATATTAAATGATTTATTGAGTTTTATGCTTGATACTGTAGAGTGGCTTAACTCTCTGCCATATTCGTATGTGAAGGGATTGTGGGTTAATGAAATGTCTGTTTGGGTTGCATATACCGGATTGATAGCTTTTATGATATGGAAGCATACAAAAGTCCGGTTCTTTTTGGGTAGCACTCTGGTGATGATTCTTGCGTTGATGGTGAGTATAAATGTGGATTATTTGCGAAAAGTAACGACTAATATGCTGGTTGTGTTTGATATAAAACGGCATGGAGTAATCGGAATGGTTCAGGATGGACAAGGTCATTTATTGATAAACCCGGAGGTTACCGGAAGGGACATTGATTTCGCAACCAGCGGTTTTTTTGCAAAAAATTCTTTTGGTTCGAATCAGGAATATTTCACAGATTATTGGAATAGCAATGGTCAGGCGATTTGTTGCCGGATTGGTGATGCCTGCTTTTTGGTGTTGGGAGATTTGGATATAGCAAAGTTAAATGTCAAGCGCTATTCAGCTTTTAAAGGGGTAATAGTTTTGGGAGATGTTACTGGTGATATTTCCGGTTTTCTGAAGCGGATTCGTTTTGATGTGTTGGTGTTGGCCAAATCTTGCCCCCCATGGTGTGTCAGTAAATGGAAAGAAGAGGTTGCAGAAACCGAAAAACAGGTCTACCTGGTTGCCGAAAACGGGGCTTTTGTGTTTGGCGATGATGAAGAAGCTATGCGTGTTGAAAAGTAATTGGCAATATGCCGGGTAATATTTCCGAAGTCCTTTATTATGCTTTATATTTGTTCGCTGGAAAATGTTCCTTTATTCTGATTTTCGTAAGATAGACATGTCCGTTTTAATTAATTTTTGCGGATTTGGGGGATAGATAAAAAAGGAAATGCGCCCTTTGGTGCTTAACAACAGGTCAACGAACAGACAAACTGTAGAAAAATGAAGATACTTATTGCCGGAGCCGGAGAAGTTGGAACACACTTGGCAAGACTTTTCTCCAATGCCGATCATGATGTGGTGTTGCTTGATGATGACGAGGTCAAGTTGAGACGATTGAGTCGCCTTCTGGATGTAATGCCGGTAAAGGGTTCGGTAACGTCTATTCGCGATCTGGTAGAGGCAAAAGTGAAATCTGCTGATCTTTTTATTGCCGTTCCTCCTTACGAAGAGGTGAGTATTCTATCTGCAATGTTGGCCAAAAAGCTGGGTGCAAAAACGACCATTGCCCGGATCAATAATTATGAATACCTCGTTCCTGAGAATAAGGAATATTTTAAACAGCTTGGCGTTGATGAGATGGTTTATCCGGAGCATCTTGGATCACAGGAAATTATTGCTTCCCTTAAGCAGGTTGGAACCCGTCAGTTGTTTGAATTTTCCGAAGGGCGCCTGTTGTTGCTGGCTCTGAAAATCAGAGACAATGCACCCATTGTGAACCTTACGCTTTCCGAAGCAGCAAATCTGCATGAGGTAAATGATTACTATACAGTGGCGCTTTATCGTGATGGAAAAACCATTATTCCCCGAGGTGACAACCGGTTTAAACATGGTGACTTGGCGTATGTGATTACGACTCGTCCCGGAATACCTCAGGTGCTGGCCGATGCCGGCAAGCAACAGTTTGAGATTCACAATGTAATGATTCTGGGTGGTAGTCGTATCGGCAAAAAGGTAGCCAGAGAGTTGGAGCACAGATATAAAATTAAATTAATCGAATTGAATCGTGAAAAGACTCTTCGGCTGGCTGATTTTCTTGAAAATACCCAGGTGGTTAGTGGAGATGGTCGTAGTCTTGAGCTTCTCAAAGAGGAGGGAATTCATAAAACTGATGCTTTTGTGGCTGTTACCGATAATTCAGAGGTAAATATCCTGGCTTGTCAGATGGCCAAAAAAATGGGGGTGAGGAAAACCGTGGCCGAGGTCGAGAATATGGACTATATCGATCTGGCTGAGAATATTGGCATCGGAACTCTCATTAATAAAAAACTGATTGCCGCAAGTTATATCTATCGCTATACCATGAAGGCAAGTGTGTCGCATGTGAAATGTCTCACTGCTACAGATGCAGAGGTGCTGGAACTTACAGCACAACCCAATTCAAAAATTACCCGTGGGCCACTGAAGAAAATTGAGTTGCCCAAGGATATGAATGTGGGTGGCGTGACACGTGGGGATAAGGTGTTTATTGCCAATGGGGATACGCGTATCCAGCCTGGTGATAAAGTAGTGGTTTTTGCTTTGCCTACCGGATTGAAAAAGGTGGAGAAAATGTTTTCATGAAAGCTATACTTTTAGCTCACCTTTCCCTTCCCGGATAATTTCGAATTCGCCATCGCCGGTACAGTCCACAATCGTGGAGGCTGAGTTGCCACCATAACCCCCATCAATCACGATATCTACCAAATCCTGATATTTCTCGTGAATCAGCTCCGGATCCGTGGTGTATTCCAATATCTCATCGTCATCTTTGATAGAGGTGCTCAGGATTGGATTTCCCAATTCTCTTACTATTTCAATAACAATAGGATTGTCCGGTATCCTCAATCCTATAGTCTTTTTGTTGCTTTTAAAGAATTTAGGAACACTGTTGCTTGCAGGTAAAATAAAGGTGAAAGGGCCAGGTAGATTCTTCTTTACCAGCTTGAAAGTAGCGCTCCCAAGTGGTTTGGTATAATCAGACAGGTGACTTAAGTCGTGACAAATAATGGAAAGGTGGTCTTTTCGAGGATTGAGTCCTTTGATCCGGGCAATTTTTTCCAGGGCTTTCGTATTGTTGATGTCACATCCCAGTCCATAAACTGTGTCAGTGGGATAAATAACAATACCTCCGTTGCGCAGTACATCCACCACTTTTTGAATTTCCCGGGGATTGGGATTTTCCGGATAAATTTTTACCAGCATAGCTCCTCCTTGTTTGTTTTCAGACAAATATAGTCATAGATACTATCCCATTAAAGAATCGTGGGCAGATATTTTTATTGTTTTTTTCAAAACAGTAACTCTGAAACAACTAATTTGAATGTGGAACAAGTATGATTTGTCCATGAATAATGGAGGGGTTGTAATAAATGCTCAAGAGGCTGTCCCAAAAGTTCAATTTTGATGCCATTCTGAGCTTGTCGAAGAATCTGTTCTTTTGAAAAACAGATGTTTCGGCTGTGCTCAATATGACACTCTTTTGTTGCTTTGTTCTTTTAGGTCAACTCCAGTGAGTAGGGGACACCCCAAAACCAATACATTGCCCCGGGCTCTTGAATTTGTGCTTTCAGCCTTTTTACATCATAGCAGTCTTATGTATAATGCAATATAGAATAATCTTTAAATCATGAGAAAATTATTATTGTTTGTTGCTTTTGTTTCAATGTGTTTCACCTGGGGGTGCGGAAGTGGTTCTTCTTCCAGGCAGGACAGCAATGTGTCAACTATTGAATCAGCAAATCGGGAAAATGAAACTGCTCAGTCACCCTTTACATCCAAGCATTTGAGCAAAAAAGAATTTGCAGAAGTTCTGGATGGAAGTTGGTTGCTGGATGATTATTTGGCCATCGTGGAAGATTCAAAATCTGTATGGGAAGCTCATAAAATATCTCCCGATGTTATTTCTGTTGGATTTAGGAAGGACAATCTTTTGAGTGAGAAGTCTTTGATGTTTGGATCCTCTCACCATGATGGAGGCTATGTGGCAACGCTGGTATGGGATGATTCAGTTGGGGCTTTTAGGGCAAAGAAGGGTGAACTGGGTTATATTGCCGAGAAGCCGTTTGTTTTGCAATTAATGTCATCTGATTTGATTGCCCTTAAATTTGATGACGGATCACTCCGAAAATTTCGCCGTGTGACCATGCCTGCAACCCTTAATGATATTCTATTTACTGGTACATATAAACTGGCTGATGGTACTCTAATAACTTTCACATCTGAAGGGAATATAAGAGATCATCCCAACTTTGCAGGTTTTAAATATGAAGTCCTTACCGATTTTTTTGAAGTCGCCATGGATCAGATAGAGGTCAAAAGTCCGGGAGGAGAATATCAGAAGTTTAGTTTTGCTTTTGATGAGGGGGATTTTAATCTGTATGAAATCGTTGGAAACATGGAAGAGGGGTTTTCAAGAGGTGATTTAGTCAACAGATTCACTGTTGTGGAGCCCAGCAGTAAAGAAGATGATGATTCGAAAGGATTAGAGACCGAAATTGCTACCCATTATCATGACCTTCCCGTGGCATTAGAAAGCGAGCTGAAGCAGGTCTTGAAAACTGAAGATTTATCTTTATTGGATGAGCATAGTCTTGAGGTAATGAGTAACTATTTGCAGAGAAATGTTCTCTCCAGCTCCCAGTTTGGACCTTTTGTCTCCTCGAATTACTTTTGGTTTGTGTACAATGCACTTCCGGGTTTTGTGGAAGCGAAAGAGCGTCACCAGGGATATTACAAAGATCAGAATGATCAGTCCATGCAGCAAAAGCTCCTGGCTTATGCCATCTATCGTATCGACAGAAGTCCTGAGAATATTCAACGACTTTTCCAATACTTCAGGCCCATGCTTAAAACCATTGTTCCACCCTCATCTTATTCTCATGCGCAGATAGATCAAAAAGTAGCAACATTGTTGGAAGTATACAATAGAATTATAGAAATTGATGGGTATAAAGATCGTTTGTCTGATGCATGGATGGTGGCAGATACGACTACGGGTTCATTTGTAAATGTTGATGGTCATGAAGAGTTCAGAAAATTTGAAAATTCCGCTTATGGTTTTTCTGTCTATGAGTTGAATGAGTTAATTCTGAAACAGCTCATCCCTCAGGCAGATCGTTTCACTTCAATGCCGGAAGGTCTTTCATTTTGGATGCGCCGTAATCATGAAGGCAATATGGAAGAAGTGTATAGAATACTTAAGGAGATTGACGAGATGTATCAATAGAACAGGAATGTATTCAGCATCAAAAAAGCCTGACCGTTTGTTCGATCAGGCTTTTTTATTGAGCGGGAAACGGGACTCAAACCCGCGACCCTCAGCTTGGAAGGCTGATGCTCTATCAACTGAGCTATTCCCGCAAAAGTGGGGGTGAACAGGTTTATGCTTTCAAATAGAGGTCTTAAAAACCTGATTCATAAAAATAAGACCTAAAAAAAACCTGATCGAATTACAATCAGGCTTTTTATTGAGCGGGAAACGGGACTCAAACCCGCGACCCTCAGCTTGGAAGGCTGATGCTCTATCAACTGAGCTATTCCCGCAAAAAAGTGGGGAGAGCAGGATTCGAACCTACGAAGGCTGAGCCAACAGATTTACAGTCTGCCCCGTTTGACCGCTTCGGTATCTCCCCAATGATATTAAGAACGTTTACAGGCCTTGTACTGCCTTGCGTTTGGGACGACAAAGATATATAAAATATCTTTTCTGCAAACTAAAAAGCAATTTATTTTTTTGAGCCAATAGAGGGATTCGAACCCCCGACCGGCTGATTACAAATCAGCTGCTCTGGCCAACTGAGCTATATTGGCAAACATAAGTGGGGAGAGCAGGATTCGA
>DHQK01000280.1:60114-67299 GCA_002411085.1 Marinilabilia sp. UBA5340
GCTTCGGTATCTCCCCAATGATGTTATTAAGTTACTTAAGTCGAAGGTTGATTCAAAAGATTTATTCCAATGTTATGGAATCATCGTTTGACCACCGCTTCGGTTTTTTGATAAATTATTTACAAGACCCGCAATTTCAAAGATCTAAAATGATGAGCCAATAGAGGGATTCGAACCCCCGACCGGCTGATTACAAATCAGCTGCTCTGGCCAACTGAGCTATATTGGCAGGGCGGGTAAGCTACCTATATCGCACCGCTACAACCGCCTACCCTTGCTGCCGTCAGGCCCTGGGGGAGTTCAGCAGGAGCTGGTCGTATAGGACTTACCCGGGGTGCAAAAGTAGAAATTTTAGTATTGCCGGCAAATTTCCGGATGAAAAAAATTTCTGCTTTTGTGTTTGTTTTGACCTAAGATGTTTGATTTCAATTTGTTTTTGCCTGAAAAAAATTTTGATCTTTTTTGTTCTTTAAGATTTGAAAGAGGCAATCTTTTTCGAAAAACAGAAATTTCTCGTTCAATAGTGACATTTTATGTATTTTAGCCGTGTATTTTTATTAAAAGTTACATAGAGCATGGATGATTTGTCAACAGAAAACAGTCAACGAGATAAAAACAAACAGAAATCAATGTTTGTCCTGAATCAGGGTGCTTTCATGGGTTTGGTTTTATCAGCAGCTTTTTGGTTCGTTCAGTTAGCCAATCTCGAAACATCTTTTGTTAACGATTTACTCTCCTGGGCTGTAATTGTTGGCTTTATTCACGTTTCAATGGTGCGTTATCGCCGCAATTATCAGGAGGGCTGGCTAACGTATGGACAAGGTGTCTGGTTGGGAACCCGCATTGGAATGCTGGCGGGTATTGTGTTTGGAGCCTGGATGTTTTTGTACATGAAGGTCATAAATCCGGAGTATGTGAATGAGATGATTGTGCAAATGCAGGAAGCATATCTTGCATCAGGAATGGATGAAGAGACGGTTGCCAATATGGAAGGCATGTTTGAGTTGTTTACAAATCCATTTTTGATGATTTTTTCAGGGGTTTTTGGGGTTGGGCTTTATGCACTTGTTTTTTCTCTGATCATTGCCATTTTTCAGCGTCGAAAACCGGCAGATCCTTTTTCTAATGCCATGAAAAATATTGAATAATGGAGATATCAGTTGTTGTTCCTTTCTACAATGAAGAAGAATCACTTCCCGAACTGATAGCATGGGTTGGTCGTGTTTGTACGTCAATGTCTGTGGATTTTGAAGTGGTTGTAGTGGATGATGGAAGTACCGATGATTCATGGCAGGTGGTTCAGGGATTGAAGTCTGAGTATGCTTTTTTGAAAGGACTAAGGTTTAGACGTAATTATGGTAAATCTGCGGCTTTGAATAAAGGATTTGAGCTGGCTTCCGGAGAGGTGGTAGTTACTATGGATGCTGATTTGCAAGACAGTCCGGATGAAATTCCCGAATTATACAGAATGATTCATCAGGAGCAGTTCGATTTGGTGAGCGGCTGGAAAAAGAAACGGCACGATCCATTGAATAAAACGCTTCCCAGTAAACTTTTTAACCGTACAGCCCGCATTATTTCAGGAATAAGGCTTCATGATTTCAATTGCGGTCTGAAAGCCTACAAGGGTGAGGTCGTAAAAAACATTGAGGTTTACGGAGAGATGCATCGTTATATTCCTGTTCTTGCCAAGCGGGCCGGGTTTGATAAAATTACTGAAAAGGTGGTTCATCACAGAGAGCGGAAATACGGAGTGACTAAATTTGGCATGGAACGTTTTATGAAAGGTTTTCTGGATTTATTGTCGGTGATGTTTATTTCCAAATTTGGCAATCGGCCGATGCACCTGTTTGGAGCATTGGGAACCCTTATGTTTTTGATTGGTTTTGGATTGGCAATCTGGCTTGGAGCGCATAAATTGTATGCTGTAGCTCACGGTGTTGTAGTTCCGCTTGTTACTACCAATCCGTTTTTTTATATCGGTTTGGTTTGTATGATTTTGGGAACCCAGCTTTTTGTGACCGGTTTTCTTGCCGAACTGGTTTCCCGTAATCGTCCCGACCGTAACGAGTATGCTGTTTCCGAGAAGTTGTGATTTACTAAAAGGATAGTTTGCTTTATGTCATTTTATCAGTCCATTGCTCCATATTACGATTTTATTTTTCCTCCATCTCCCATGCAGGTGCGTTTTGTGGAAAGCGTGACTGGAAAGCCTGCAAACAAGCGCATACTTGAAGCCGGGTGTGGTACAGGCAATCTGGCTTTGCAACTTGCAGGGGAAGGGGCCTTTGTGGATGGTATCGATATAGATTCTGAAATGATTGCTTATGCCCGGGAAAAATCAGGAGATGTTCCTCAAGTTCGTTTTTCACCTTATGACATATTGAAAATATCGGAAAAGTGGGCGTCTTCTTCTTTTGACGCTGTAGTCTCTTTCGGTAATACCATTGTTCATCTGAATGACCTGGGGCAGGTAAAACAGTTCTTTTCAGAAGTGATGACTGTTCTTAAACCGGGAGGATTTCTGATGGTTCAGATTATAAATTATGACAGAATTCTGGATCAGCAAATAGAAGGTTTGGAAACTATTGAAAATGAAGAGATCCGGTTTGAGCGTTTTTATGATCTGGATGAGCCGGGAGGGAAGATCAATTTTCGAACCTGCCTGAAAATAAAGAAAACGGGACAGGAAATAAATAATGTAGTTTCGCTTTTGCCAGTCAGAAAAAACCAAATCGATACTTTCTTAAAGGATAGTGGATTTACGGACATTCAATTTTATTCTAATTTTGCCGGGGACGGATTTTCAGAAGAATCTGTGCCGCTTGTATTTTCTGCCCGAAAAGGTTCCTGAAAGGATTCAGCGATGATCCATGAGCATTTCTACTACTTTCTTGTCAATAGGAAATGTCATCTCTTCGGGTGTCAGTTCCGACAAAGGAATCCATCTGAATGATTGACTGCCGTTTTTTCCTTTTTCAAAATCAAATTTCCTGACTGAAGTTTTGAGTTGATGATTGGCAGGAAGCTCAAAAGTGTAGTAGATGCTGATCAGTTGAGTGTCTTTAAAAAAACGGGTGGGTTGAAAAAAATCAGTAGTGTAAAAATGGCCGGTTACATTGATGAGAACTCCCATTTCTTCACGGCATTCCCGTTCAAGGCATTCAATGGGGCCTTCTCCGTACTCCAACCCTCCACCTGGCAATTTGGTCATGTAGGTGTCCAGAACATACTCATCGGTAACCAACAAATGCTGATTTTGTATGCAAATTCCGTAAACCCGGATATTGAAACAGTTTGGATTGCACATGCCATGAGGTTAAAAAAGCCGGAGCCCTTCTCAAAAGATTGTAAACCGCGAGAAAGATTAATACGAATTAAACGTGGACTCCGGCCTGTTTTATTGTTTCTTCAACAAAGCTAACAACTTCTTCCGGATTGTGTGGTGAAAACCACTTGATTTCCTCATCCCGCCGAAACCAGGATAGTTGTTTACGTGCATAGCGGCGTGAATTGCGTTTTATTAGCTCAATGGCTTTATCTCGGGAAATATTTGCATCAAAATAGTCAAAAAATTCCCGATATCCAACCGTGTTAAGTGCGTTAAGTTTTTTATGCGGGTAGAGTTTTCGGGCTTCTTCTTCTAATCCTTCTGCAACCATTTGATCTACCCTTTGGTTGATTCGTTCATGCAGCAAACCACGATCCATATTGAGCCCTGTTTTGAAGATATGAAACGGACGTTCCCGCTTTGTATTGGTTCGGAGCTCAGAGTATGGACGCCCTGTCATCAGGCAAATTTCCAGTGCATGGATTACTCTTTTGGGATTTTTCAGGTCCACCTGCTTGTAGAATTCAGGATCCAGCATTTTGAGCTGTCTGCGAATGCTTTCCAATCCTTCATTTTGGTAGCTCTTCTGCAGGTCTTCCCTTAGCTCCGGATCTATGGTTGGAAGCTCATCAATGCCATTGCAGAATGCATCTACGTACATCATGGAGCCTCCGGTGAGTATGATGAAGTCTGTGGTTTTAAAAAGTGTTTGAGTCAGTGCTATTGCTTCCTGTTCATATTCATAAGCACTATAATAATCAAAGATGGAACGTGTTCCGATTAAATAGTGTGGGGCTTTGCTTAGTTCTTCAGGAGTAGGAGCCGCCGTCCCTATCTTCATTTCTTTGAAAATCTGCCGGGAATCAGCAGAAATGATGGGGCATTGGAGTTTTTGAGCCAGTTGAATGCTTAATCCGGTTTTTCCAATGCCAGTAGGGCCGGTTATTACTATTACAAATTTGTTATTGCTCAATACCAGTCCTCCTCATCGTAAGATTCAAGATGTTCTCCATGATCTAAAAAATCTTCGGAGTCATCTTCTTCAGGCATTTCACTTAGGTCAATGTCGTTCAAGTCTCCACTTTCAAGTGCAGAGCTGTCCAGTTGCAATGGAGGAGTCCCTTCTCTTCTAATGCATTTAGGTTGCAATAATTCTCCATCCGAGATGTCAAATAACTCGAAAAAAAGCGAACGTTCAGCAAACTGATCGAAAACATATAACAGACGTTGCTTCTTTTCAGTGATAAGTTCTCCCAGTTTTGTTTTGTCCATCACTTTGATATCAGGAACCAATCCATCTGTCATGTCGATGAGGGTAATCTCAGTTTCTTTGTGCCAGTTCTGGTCGGTAAGAAAAAAGGAAGTCATCTGACTGCTGTCATAATTGAGCTCTTCTACCACAAAAATGTGTAAGTCATAAAATGTGGATTGACTATTTATGGCAACCTCGCGGATGAAATCTTCGTTTTCACTGCTTATGATGCGGAATTTGTATATCATAAAGTGGGGTATCTTCGTTTTTCCTGTTTTAAGGACAACTTAAAACAACTGATCGTTTAATTATTTAACAAGTAATGTGGTTGAGGGTTTAAAGTGCGGAAAATCAAAGTTGTAAGTGTCGTTTTACAACTGCTGTTGGTAAGGAAAAACGCAAAACTAAGCGAATTGTTACAAAAAACTGGTATTTTTCAGCCCGAGATGTATAAAAAACATCTTTAATATACAGAAAGAGCTACTTGAGATTTGTTTTATCTGGGAGGAAAGTTCTGATTACGATTTAAACCAATAATTATGATCAGGGGATGTTTTTTTAAAGTTTTGCTATTGTTTTTGCTCTTGCATTTTAATGGAAATATGGCGCAGGGCCAGTCAGATCTTTCCGCAAGCGAGGTTGCGAATGATACTTTGTCAGACGTTAGAGGTATCGCAGCATTAGGAGAGAAGGTCTTGGATTTGGTGACCTGGGAAAGAAATGATGTGGTTTATACTATTTATCCTTCGTTGAGTGTAAGTCCCCGAAATGGCTTTGTTTATGGGGTGATGCCGGCGATAAAATGGAATAGTTCCCGTGAAGGAAAATACAATACAATGGCCATTAATGCTGAACACTCCACAAAAGGAATGCTTCAGCTACAGGTGGAACACGAATGGTATTTTCATCCCCGATGGCTGACCTCCGGAGAGGCGTTTTTGAATAGCAGAGAAGATCTTTATTGGGTAGGTGATGGAGATGAGGAGTTTTATTTTGACAGGAAAGAAGTACGCATAGAATGGGATTTTTTATATAATGCTTTTCCTGATTTTTGGATAGGTGCCGGAATGCTTGTCAATAATAACAGCTTTGAAGGACATGCTGTCGATGTTTTCAAAAATGAACAATTTCCAGGGGCACCAGGAGGAATGATTTTCGGTGTAGGGCCCAGGTTTGTTTTTGATTCCCGCCATCGTACCATTTCACCACAAAAAGGATTCTGGCTTCAGTTTCTTCCCTTGTTTTCGGGGACTTTCGGGCTGGGGGACTACAATTATCAGCGGATGACCTTTGATGCCAGAAAGTATGTCTCTCTCAGAGAAGAAAAAACATCGCTGGCATTTCAGGTTGTATTGGATTATGCCAACAAAGATGTGCCTTTTTATGAGCAACCTCAGTTAGGCGGAAAAGAGCGGCTTCGGGGCATCGGACATCCTTTGAAAGTAACCGGAAATGCGATATGGATGACCAGGGTAGAAATACGTCAGCATCTGTGGTGGCGTTTTGGAGGTGTTGGATTTGCAGGAATAGGTGAAGCTGCTGATAATTTCCAGAACCTTTTTGGTGATATCGTTTCTTCTTTTGGTGGAGGCTTGCGTTTCAGGATGCTTCCTGATGATCCTTTGAATGTCAGGTTTGATTTTGGTGTCTCTTCCATGGGAACCACCGGGTTTTTTATATCTTTGAAGGAGGCTTTTTAATGCATTGTTCGGAAAATGTCTTGATTCCTGTATTAACGTAACCAACTACCCATGAGACTCCGGTTGATTCTATTATTTTTCCTTCAGATGCTCTTTTGGCACTGCCAAACTCCTATGCAAAGAGAGATCAAACAGCAGTTGGTGGCTATCGACAGCCTCAGCGAAACAGATGCTTCTGCTGCTGGTGATTCACTCTCCGCAATTGATCCGGAAGATTTGAATAAAGAGAATGAGGCCTACTACTATTTGCTGTCAGCAGTGATAGGAAGTAAGTTAAATCAGGAATTTTTGAATGATTCTGCAATTACTGCATCTGTAGATGTTTTCCGAAAACCTATTCCGGATCGGGATTTTGCACGCGCACTAATATATCAGGGAGCCGTTCGCTATCGCGTAGAGGATATTTCAGATTCGCTGGTTTTTGTCTCCTTTAAAGAGGTAGAGGCTTTGGTGAACTCCTATCCCGATCTTGTATCGGGCAAAGATCTGGTGAAGCTTTGGTTTTATCTTGGACTGCTGCATAAAAACAATCAAAACCTTCAACTGGCTGACGAGTATCTCGGGTTGGCCCTGGAAAAAGCCAGAGAGGTTGGAGATGTGGAGTCGGAGGTAGTGACATCTTTAGCAATGTTCTGGCGGTATCTCCGAAGTGGCCAAAGAGAAAGGGCTTTGGCTGTTCTGGATGACCTGGGAGATCTGGAAGGAGTGTCGGCAGAACTCCGGTATGATATTACCAATGCCCGGGCTGCATTTTATATGCTATCAGGAAATTATTCCAATGCTCTGGAAGGCTATTTGGAGCTTAAAAGTCTGGTTCCCCAAATGGAAGGTGAGCCTAAGCTTTCTAATGTATATTATTCAATATGCAGTGCTTACAAAGGAATGGGAAAGAAAGATTCAGC
>DHQK01000009.1 GCA_002411085.1 Marinilabilia sp. UBA5340
AAGCACTGGAAATGAGTGAGGTAAAGTATCGCACCATGATGGAGAATCTTCAGGATCCGGTGATGATTAGTGATGAAAACTATAAAATTGTCTATGTCAATAAGGCTTTTCGAAAGCGTTTTGGAAACATCAGGAAAAATGGAAAATGTCATCAACAGGTTTTTGGACTGAAAACACCATGCCCATGGTGTATGGCGGCCAAAGAAAATATGTCGCGTTTTCGTAAGAGGCTTGAAAAAAGGATTTACAAAAGGGATTATCAGATTTCTACTATTCCCATTGTTTTTGATCACATATACGCCGCCAAAATGACGATTTTCCGGGATGTCACTAAAGTGGTAAAGGCCAGAAAACGTGCTGAAGAGAGTGACCGGCTGAAATCAGCTTTCCTTGCCAATATCAGCCATGAGATTCGTACCCCTCTGAATGCTATTATGGGTTTTTCGGGGCTTCTTAAGGACGATCAGATTTCGCCTGAAGAAGGGCTTATGTACATAGATATGATTAACGAGAGTAGCGAACATCTTTTACATGTGATGGATGATATTATTGAATTCTCGTTTATTGACTCCGGCCTGGTGGAGGTGCATCCTACCAGAATTAAATCGCAGAAATTGCTGGATGATCTGCAGCAGGAAGGGGAGAAGTTTAAAGAAAGAATGGATAAACAACATCTGCAATTATCCGTTCACAATCAGTTGCCCGAGAATGTGAGAATAATCTCGGATGAGTCACGTATCCGGCAGGTGTTGCTCAATCTACTGTCCAATGCAGTGAAGTTTACCGAAACAGGAGGTATTACCCTGACAGTGTCTTATACCGAAAATCGTTGGGTGCTGTTTTCCGTAAAGGATACAGGTATTGGGATTCCCAAAAGGATGCATAAGACAATTTTCAGAAGGTTTCGGCAGGCTGATGAAGGTCATACCCGTATGTTTGGGGGGAATGGTTTGGGACTGGCACTCTGTAAGCATCTTGCCCAGATGCTTGGGGGATATATTCATCTCAAATCAAGTCCCGGCAAAGGCAGTGAGTTCTTGTTATTTCTTCCTGAACAGTTTGATGAATCCCTTGCACGGGCACTTGCAGTGGATATGGTTAGGTAACCACTTGGATGCCATTGAGCTCCTATGGTTGTAGTTTGCTGATTTTCTCTGCCAGATCTACATCTTTCTCAGTTATTTCGCCAACATCGTGCGACATTAGTTTTATTTTCACCTTTTTGTAGCTGAAAATCTCAATGTCAGGATGGTGGTCGGCCTCTTCGGCAATGGCTACAATGCTTTTTACAAAATCCACCGCTTTAACAAAATTGTTGAGTTCAAAAGTCCTCGTCAGTTGATTATTCTCGATAATCCAGTTTTCAGGTGTCTTCATTTTCTCTTCTTTTATGTTCAACAATCAATTTTTGTGTTGGCTTGAATCATTCATAAATGATATTCCTTGTGAATAAGGCGTTGTCTCAAAAAGTACAAAGCACAAAAAAGAGCGTCATATTGAGCGTAGGCGAAATATTTGGTTTTCAGACAAACGGATTCTTCGACAAGCTCGGGATGACATCAAAATAGCACTTTGGCGACAGCCTCTTATAACCTACAAATAAAGCATGGTAATTGTTTGCTCATGAATGGATCAAACCTTTCAGAATTGAGGCTTTGCTTATTTACAGAAGTACATTAATGCTGTTTTTGAAAAAGACAACCAGCTTTTCTCAAATTCTTGCAGGCAAGCGGCAGAGCCGATCAGAGTGATTTTCACTCAGTCGATTATGAAATTGTAAGGTATCCACCAAATAAATGGTGAAGGATCAGTATTTTCTATATCGGGGTTACGCAAAGTTAAGCGCTACTTCGTTTCCCGCTTACCGCTCAACTTAGTTTTTACTTTGCTTGCTTTGTATTTATGAGGTCTGTTGGGTCAGGCAAAACGAATGATTTTGTCAAAACAGTTGTCTGTAAGATATGGAGGATTTGAAATTTTTTGTGATCACATTATGCCACCGTTCAGGGGTCAACAAATGAAGATGATTGGTGGATTCCCTGAACATTTTAAATAATTTATTTGTATATTTTGTAACTTTAGGTGACGTCCTGATAAATGTAAAGGGTAAAAACTTTGTTAGCACTAATCTTTGCTGATTTTGGGTCGTTATTTCATTTTTAATTGACCAACTTCACTTCCTATGATTGAGGCTATTGTCCGATTTAGCGTTCGCCATAAGCTGATGGTGTTTTTGTTTACCGGAACCGTGGTTGCTTTCGGTATTTTTGCACTTTCCCGTATTCCCATTGGAGCCACTCCTGATGTGACCAATAATCAGGTACAGGTTATTACGACCTCCCGAAATTTATCCACTCTTGATGTAGAAAAGTTTCTGACTTATCCCGTGGAGATGGAGATGACCAATCTTCCCGGTGTTCAGGAAATACGATCTGTCTCTAAGTTTGGATTGTCTGTGGTAACCATCGTGTTCGATGAAAGTATGGGTACATATCTGCCGCGGCAACTCATTGCTGAGAAAATTAATTCCGCCTCGGAATCCATTCCTGAGGGGTATGGAAAACCCTTTATGGGCCCCATTTCTACCGGGCTGGGAGAAATATATCAATACACACTTGAAGTTAAGCCCGGATACGAGAATCGGTATTCCCCCATGGAGTTGCGATCTGTTCAGGATTGGATGGTGAAACGTCAGCTGTCAGGAATACAGGGTGTTGTTGAGGTAAATACCTGGGGTGGCTATCTGAAGCAATATGAAGTGGCAGTTGATCCTGATAAATTAAAATCGCTGGATATTTCTTTGGATGAGGTTTTTAAAGCTGTGCAAGAGAACAACAATGTGGCAGGAGGCAGCTATATTGAACGAAGTGGCCAGAGTTATTTTGTGCGAGGTGAAGGACTTATTGAAGACCTGGATGACATCCGCAATATTGTGGTGAAAAAATATGGCGGAAATCCTGTCCTGATCAGGCATGTGGCCGATGTTCGCTTTGGTAGTGCCAACCGGTTTGGTGCCATTACCGGAAACGGACAAGGAGAAAAAGTGATGGGACAGGTTATGATGCTCAAAGGTGCCAATCCCAATGCGGTAATCGGACGTGTAAAGGCACGGGTGGAGGAAATCCAGAAAACCCTGCCCGAAGGAGTCTATATCAACCCATTTCTTGATCGGAGCGAACTCATTGGCAGAACGACAACCACGATTGCGGAGAATTTAATTCTGGGGGCGCTGATCGTAATATTTGTAGTTGTACTGCTTCTGGGAAGCTGGCGTTCCGGATTGGTGGTTGCTTCAATTATTCCACTGAGTTTGTTTTTTGCGCTTTCTCTGATGTACCTCACCGGTGTGGATGCCAACCTGATGAGCCTGGGGGCTATAGATTTTGGAATTATCATCGATGGGGCCGTTATTATAGTGGAGTATATCTCCTCAAAAATTTACCTTAAGCGAAAGGGGCTGATTGCTTTAAATGCAGAGGAGCGATTACACGCACGTGATTCGGTGGCTGTGGAAGGTGCCTCCAAAATGATGAAATCTGCAGTGTTTGGACAGGTGATCATTATAATCGTGCTGATTCCCATACTTACCCTCAGCGGAGTGGAAGGTAAGATGTTTCGCCCTATGGCACTTACTTTTAGTTTTGCCTTGCTTGGTGCTATGGTTTTTGGCTTCACTTTCGTACCGGCCGTTTCAGCTTTGTTCATCAGTGCACCGAAAAAAGAACGGAGAACCATTTCCGATAGGCTGATGGATTTTCTTAACCGACTTTATGCACCCACCATTGCATGGGCTATGGATCATAAAAAGATTGTTATTATTATGGCTGCATTGCTTCTGGGGGGCTCTGGTTTCTTGTTTTCCCGGATGGGGGCCGAGTTCGTCCCTACACTTGATGAAGGCGATTTTGTAATTCAACCGGTGCTGAAAACCGGAACCAGTTTAGGGGAAACAGTTGAGATGATGACACGCATCGAGAAAATTGTTAAAACATTTCCTGAAACGCGGCAGGTGGTCAGTCGCATTGGAGCCGCCGAGGTTCCTACCGATCCCATGTCCATGGAAGAAACGGATGTAATCATCACCCTGACACGTAAAAGTACCTGGACTAGTGCCAAAACAAAAGATGAGCTGGCTAATAAATTTAAGGAAAGAATTCAGGAAAAGATTCCCGGAATAGAAATAGAATTTACACAGCCTATCGAAATGCGATTCAACGAACTGATTACTGGTGTCAGAGCCGATTTGGCAATTAAGATTTTTGGAGATGATATTGAGATGCTCAACCGCAAAGGGGAGCAGGTGCGTGAATTGATGAAAAGTATTCCGGGAGCTGCGGATGTGGTGTTGGAAAAAACTACCGGTCTGCCCGAAATGCTGGTGACTTATAACAGACAGAAGATGGCTTCTCTTGGAATTAATATTTCAGATGTAAATCGGTTGATTTCAGCGGCGTTTGCAGGTGTTACAGTCGGAACTGTTTATGAAGGCCAGAGACGTTTCGATCTGGTGGTTCGGTATGACAACGATTCCCGGAATTCCATAGAAGACCTGGAAAACCTGCTGGTGGCTTTGCCCGGAGGAGAGAAAATCCCTGTCCGGGAAGTGGCTGAAATTGCCTATTCCAAAGGGCCGGCTCAAATATCCAGAGATGAGGCCCGTAGACGTATTGTCGTGGGAGTGAATGTCCGGGGGCGTGACCTGGAATCTGTAGTGGAGGACGCTGCAGCCATGATCGATGACCAACTGGAATTACCTCCTGGTTATTATGTGGAATACGGAGGGCAGTTTGAAAACCTGAGAAGCGCCAGACGGCGGCTTGCAGTTGTTGTACCCGTGGCTTTGTTGTTAATTTTTATTATGCTTCACTTTGCATTTGGCAGCATTCGTCCGGCTTTGTTGGTGTTTTCGGCAGTTCCCCTTTCTGCTGTCGGGGGGATTTTGTTTTTGTGGTTGCGCGGAATGCCTTTTTCCATTTCAGCAGGAGTGGGTTTCGTGGCTCTTTTTGGGGTGTCAGTGCTCAATGGCATTGTCCTGATTGAGCACTACCATGATTTAAGACGTGCAGGAATGCAGGATTTAAAAGAACTTATTCTTACAGGTGCCCGTCAACGACTTCGTCCTGTTTTACTCACTGCCACATCAACAGCTTTTGGTTTTTTTCCAATGGCATTTTCCACCGGAGCAGGCGCTGAAGTTCAACGCCCACTTGCCACCGTAGTTGTCGGAGGTCTTGTAACTGCTACATTGCTTACGCTGGTTGTCTTGCCTGTTCTTTTTTGCCTGATGGAAGACCGTTCCAAATGGCGAAAATTTTGGTTTCCCAATTGGTTGGCTGTTGTTTTATTGATGATTATTCCGGTGGGTGTTGCTGCACAAAAGCCGGTCAGCCCTGAAGAGGCTGTGGCCATTGCCCTGGAGAATAATAAGAGTATTCGTGCTGCCCAATATCAAAAGGAGGCAGCTGAAGCAAGGATTTCAACAGCATGGGATATCCCTAAAACAAATGTGTATGCCGGGTATGACGAAAACAATATTGCAGCCGACAATGAAGACCCGATTACGGTGTGGGGTATTCAACAGGATCTGAGCTTTCCATTGGTTTACATAGCACAAAAAAAAGTCTTAAAAGCAAGTGCCGAAGTGGAGATGTATCTTCACCGGCTCGAAGAAAGGCGGCTAATACAGGAAGTGCTGGCTGCTTATTATGATGTGGCTTACTTTTCGGAAGTTCAATGTCTTTATCAAACCACGGATTCTTTGTATAGTGCCTATGCTGATGCTATAAATAAAAAAAAGATGGCGGGGGAAGGTACGCGCCTGGATGTTTTGATGGCAAAGGTGAAAAAAGAAGAAGTGACTGTGTCCCTAAAGCAGGCTTCTGAAGACAGACAATCTGCACTTAAATATTTGAATACTCTGCTTCAGAGTGATAGCCTTGTAGAAATATCCCTGGATACCCTGGTGCGACTCAAACTCCAGAAATCGGATCCAGCTGGAAATCCCGGGGTGTTGATGCAAAATGCACGGGGGGAAATGGCTTTAAGTCAGTTGAATGTGCATAAAATGAATTGGTTACCGGATATTAGTCTCGGGTATTTTCGTGGTACGAACAATGTGGAGAACGCTCCTGTTTATCATGGTTTTGAAGTGGGACTTGCTTTTCCGGTCTTTTTTGGAAGTCAACAGTCGAAAGTCAGGTCTGCCCGGCTGGAGATGGAGGCCTCACAGATGGAATATCAGGATTATCAGCAGAGGTTGACTGGAAAACAGGAAATGCTTTTGTCAGAGTATCGTAAGTTGGCTGATGCGCTTGACACCTATCAGAAAGCACGTAATCTTCAAATAGCCGAAATGATCAATGTTGCAGGTAAATCTTTTGAAGTAGGAGAAATAAGCAGCCTTGAGTATGTGACCATTTCTGCCCAGGCGCTGGAGATGAAACTGGAGTTTCTTAGAAACTTGAGAGCCTATAATCGCATAGTGCTTGAAATAAACTACCTCTTGCCATGAATAGATTATAGCTAGTGGCAGATGAATATTTTTTTGATTTGGAAAATAAAAAACAGATTGTCATGATTAAATATATTTTTTTTCTAATTATTGCAGCTCTTCTTTCAGCTTGCTCGGGTGGTCAAAGTGACTCTTCTGCTGTTGATGAGGGGGCAATTTCCGGAGGAACCATTGTTGTAACTAAAGAACAGTTTCAATCATCGGGGATGGAACTGGCAGCAATGACAAAGATCGCTGCTGTGCAGGAAATAAATGTCAACGGTAAAGTGGTGGTCATTCCCGGGCATGTTACAGAAATTGGATCGCTTTCCGAAGGCCGTGTATCTTCCGTGATGGTTTCGGTGGGCGACTGGGTGAAAAAAGGTGAAGCTCTTTTTAGGTTGGAGGGTCCCTCTATTATTGATCTCCAGCAAGAATTTCTTAAAGCACAGGCTGTTCTTCCTGTTGTTGAAGCCGATTACTCAAGGCAGAAAGAGTTGTTGCAAAGTGAAATAGCCTCCCGGAAGATTTATGAAGAGGCCCGTGCAGATTTTCTTTCCGCAAGAGCCACGGCATCGGCACTTAGAGCCCGCCTGGAACTATTGGGGATTGATACAGAGGAATTGGAACGCTCGGGGACGATAACCGCATCAATAGCAGTTTCTGCACCTATTGCCGGGAATGTCACCATGCAAAATCTGCGACAGGGTGCTTATCTGTTGGTCGGAGAGTCGGTTATGGAAATTGTGGATCCGAAGTCTGTTTTTGTGGAACTTGATGTTTATGAAACTGATATGACCGATATCACCAAGGGTATGGAGGTGCTGGTTTGGCCAGCCGGTGAGGATACTGTGTATTACAGGGCTCGGATATCACGGGTTGCCGGGAAAGTGGATGCTGATACCCGCAGTATTCGCGTGCAGGCATCCTTGTCGGAACCCGCGCCTGCTTTGCTTCCTGGAATGTATGTTAATGCCACCTTGCTGAAAGAATCAGGAGAGATGTATGGCTTGCCTTCTGGAGCGATTGTGAATTTAGAAGAGAGGTTCTGGGGGCTAATGAAAGAAGCGGAAAGTGATAGTACATATACTTTTGTTCGCAGAGAATTTGAAACATTACCGCTTGCCGGAGAGCATACGGGGGTTTTCAATTATGAAGAATTTGATTCAGAAGCATTATTTTTGACCAGAGGAGCTTATGGATTAATTCAATGAGAGAAATATCACTTTCTATAGAGGAGGTTGCCAGTAAAGCATTAGGGTTTATTTTACCGGCTTTTTTTATTACTGGTGTCCCTTTTTTTGTGTTGCATGGGGTAGAACCTTTTCAGCAATGGAGCTGGAGCGGCGTTTTGGTGTTTTTTGTATGTCTATTTGCAGGAATACCATTGCATGAATTGCTCCATGGTCTGGTGTTTGGCTTGTTTGCCCGTGGTGGTTTCAAGTCTGTCAGGTTTGGCATTGATAAAAAAACCTACTCGCCATTCTGTCATTGTACAACCCCTATCCGTGTGCAGTATTACCGGCTGGGGGCTTTATTGCCATTGCTCGCGCTTGGGCTGGTTCCTTATGTTATGGCTCTTTTTAACGGGTTGTTTGCCTTCTGGCTTTTTGGTTATCTCTATATTGTCGCTGCTGGTGGAGATTTGCTTGCCTTGAAAATGTTGAAAACGGTGCCCGGACACAAAAAAGTTTTGGATCATCCCGAAAAAATGGGTTTTTACGTGCTGGATTAATATTTTTCGTCCTCCGGTTGAAACCAAGCAGGATAGACTGTTTTAGATCTTGCTCGTTTTCTTCTGGCTTTTTCGTTTCTCCTTAATCCGAATTCATAAGAGATTCCAAGATGGAAAGCATAACCGAATTCTGAGAATTCTTTGAGTCCCCTAACCTTTAATTCCTGATTTGCTGATTTTGCAAAGGTCATATTGTTTGCCGAAAGGAAAAAACTTAAAGCATTGTTTTCCCATCCTGCTTTGAATCCGATTTTCCCTTCCAGGTAGAACGCACCTTTAAGGTTTTCAATTTTTTCCTGTTCGTTTGTTGCGATGTTGTTTATGAGCATATCTGCCTGTGGTTTTGCCCATCCTATTTCAAGGCTCGAGAAGAAAGGATTTCCTGAATAATCGGAAAATGCATTGCGGGTGGTATAATTTATTGACATATAAACTCCCAGGTTTACCTGAGAGGACATTCTTGCATGGATGTCTGAATGGAAATATTCAAAATCTTCGTAACCGGTGAATGCCAACTTTGCTCCTCCGTCAAAATCCCATTGATCGTGTGGCTTGTATTTGTAGTATGCCGCAATAGCCCCAAAGCCATCATTGTCATCATCCTCTTTGTATTTATTATTGTCCGAGTCATTTTCATTCAGTATGATTGAAATCACGGAAGCCGGATCTATCGCCAGAGAAAATCCCAGGTGATGTTTTGTTTCGATCTGTGAGAATGCAGGAAACGAAAAAAATAAAAAGATAAATGGAAGGATGTTCTTCATTGCTGGTTTCGGGTTATCGTTAATTCTCATTGCATACACAAAAATGAAATCCTGGTTTGATTTATGCCTGAATCAGTTTAGACAGATGGTGATATAAATCATTGTCAGATAATCAATATTTCTGCCAAAAGAGTTGGATTTTCTACAGATTACTTGTTAAATTTAGTTAAATGTTTTTTTGAATGACTCTTTCAAATTTTAAATCGTTTGGTTATGAGTAAAATCCCGTTATCTCCCGAGACCCAAATGCTGTCGTTTGCCTATAATTCCGCTGATCATCAAGGGGCTGTGAAATGCCCATTGTTTCAGACTTCCACATTTGCCTTTAATTCCGCTGCTGAAGGAAAAGCCTTTTTTGAGTTGGCTTATGGACTTCGTGAGCCATCGAAAGGAGAAGAGATGGGGATGATTTACAGTCGGGTGAACAATCCTAATCTGGAAATCATTGAACAGCGTTTGCGATTATGGGACAAAGGGGATGCCTGTGCTTTCTTTTCCTCAGGAATGGCAGCCATTTCCACTATGATGTTTACTTTTTTGAGGCCGGGCGATATTCTGCTTTTCGGTTCGCCTGTTTATGGAGGGACTGATCATTTTATTCACCATGTTTTGCCGCAGTTTGGGATCCGTACACTGATGTTCACCTCCCGGGATAGTGAGGAGGATGTCCTGGCTTTGCTGAATGCTGCATATCCCGGAGAATCTCCTTCGTTTATTTATATTGAAACGCCCGGCAATCCTACCAATAACCTGATTGATATTGAAATGTGCTCACGGCTGGCCCGCTCCTTTTCGCAGAAAGGGAAACAGTGTCTTCTTGCAGTTGATAATACCTTTTTGGGGCCGGTTTTTCAGCGACCATTGGAACATGGTGCAGACCTGGTTGTGTATTCGGCTACTAAATTTATCAGCGGTCATAGCGATTTGATAGCAGGGGCTTGTGTGGGCTCTTCTGAAGTAATTGCAGGAGTGAAAGCCATGCGGACGTTTATGGGGACAATGTTGGATCCGCATTCATCGTGGTTAGTTATGAGAAGCCTGGAAACATTAAAGGTGCGTATGGAAACTCAGGCCCAAAGTGCCTTCAAAGTGGCTGAATATGTCCGAAGTCATCCGAAAGTGAAAGATGTCCATTTTCTTGGTTTTTTGAAGGAAGATGATCCGCAGAAAAAAATATTTGACAATCAATGCCTGGGAACCGGGTCTATGGTTTCGTTTAACATCGTTGGTGGAGAGAAACAGGCGTTTGATTTTCTGGACAATCTTGATCATTTTAAACTAGCTGTGAGCCTCGGTTCTACAGAAAGTCTTGCTGAGCACCCTGCGACGATGACGCATGTGGATGTTTCTTCCGAAGACCGGGAGAAATTGGGAATTCACCCTAATCTTGTAAGGTTGAGTATTGGTTTGGAAAACTCTGATGATTTGATTGAAGCTATCGAAAGGGCCTTTGATTGTGTTAAATAGGGCCTTTTTTATTCGACAATAATCGAACATTTCAATCGAAGTATTTACTATTGTTGTGGAATTTATTATATTTGAGTTAAATATAGGGGCTAAATATTTGACGAATAACTTTTGTTTTCCTCAATCAATTTTGATATTCGTCAAACAAACTCATGTGTATTTCAGGGAACAAATTTATGATTTCTTGAATGATTTCCCCGGTAACAAAACAGTGAATGGAACATGCTTTTGCAGCTATTGCTGGCCAGTTTTAATTTTTTTTGCTGAGTTGAGTGTTGGATGTTTTGTTGACTTTTACTGTTTATGAATTGATAATCTTATGTCAAAAAAGAAAAAAACAAATAAAAAGAAAACCAAAAAAAGTGATTTGCAATCGCAGGTCAAGAATTTCTTCTCCAAAAACCCGCAAAAAACCTATAATTACAAACAGGTTTCTGCTGCACTTGGGGTTACTAAAAAAAGTGGCCGGCTTCAGGTAGAGGTTTTGTTGTTTGAGTTGAGTGAACAAAATTATCTGAACGAAGTGTCCACGGGCCGATTTAAAATGAAGATGATGCCCGGAACGTATTTGGAAGGGATCGTAGACATGACAGCCAAAGGAGCAGCCTACATCGTTCCGGATGAGGGGGATGAGGATGTATTTGTTTCACAAAACAATTTGGGACATGCGCTCAATGGTGATCGCGTAAAAGTGCTTCAATATGCCCGGAAGCGAAACCGTCAGGCCGAAGGAGAAGTGGTGGAAATTCTTGAGCGGAGTCGAGATCAATTTGTGGGAACACTGGAAGTATCCAAAAGTTTTGCTTTTCTGATTGCTGATTCCCGGGTGATGCACCATGATATTTTCATTCCTTTGGATCAGCTCAATGGTGGAAAGCAAGGGCAAAAGGCGGTTGTGTGTATTACGGAGTGGCCGGAAAAGGCCAAAAACCCCATCGGAAAAGTAGTAGATGTACTGGGCGATCCCGGAGAGAATAATACGGAGATGCACGCCATACTGGCAGAATTTAATCTCCCATATAAATATCCCGAAAAAGTGGTGGAAGCTGCCACAAAAATTGAAGACAAAATTCCCCATGAGGAAATAAAAAAGCGTCGGGATTTTCGAAAAGTAACCACGTTTACAATTGATCCGGCTGATGCCAAAGATTTTGATGATGCCTTATCTGTAAGAAAGCTAAAAAACGGACTTATGGAAGTGGGGGTGCATATCGCCGATGTTACTCATTACGTCCATCCCGATACTGTACTTGATAAAGAAGCTGTGAACCGTGCCACTTCTGTTTATTTGGTTGACCGGGTTGTGCCAATGTTGCCAGAGCGTTTGAGCAATGAACTTTGTTCCCTTCGCCCCAATGAAGACAAGTTGTGTTTTTCCGCTGTTTTTGATATTGATGACGAAGGAGTGGTGCACGATAGCTGGGTTGGACGTACCGTGATTCACAGCGATCGCAGGTTTTCGTACGAAGAAGCACAGGAGGTAATTGAAACAGGAAAGGGGGATTTACAAGAGGAGATGCTGACGCTTAACAGGTTGGCCCAAAAACTCCGATCGATCAGGTTCAATAAGGGGGCCATCGACTTCGAACGGGTAGAGGTGAAGTTTCAGTTGAATGAGGAGGGAAAACCACTCAATGTATTTTTTAAGGAAGCCAAAGAAGCCAATAAGCTTATTGAAGAGTTTATGTTGCTGGCCAACAGGCGGGTTGCCGAAATTATTGGACGCAATGAACTAACGCCTGAGAATAAACGATCTTCCCGGAATTCAAAAACCTTTGTATATCGTATTCATGATGAGCCGGATCCCGAGAAGTATGAGTCATTCAGTAAATTTGTCAGAAAGTTTGGTTTTGAGGCCATGCCAGGACAAAACGAATCGATCAGTAATTCTCTTAATCGATTGCTGGGCGAAGTTCAGGGAAAAAAGCAACAAAATATTGTAGAAACCCTGGCGATTCGCACTATGTCCAAGGCTGTTTATTCCACGCATAATATAGGGCATTACGGGCTGGGGTTTAAGCACTATACCCACTTTACCTCTCCCATAAGGCGTTATCCCGATATGATGGTTCATCGTTTACTGCAACGATATCTTGACGGAGGACGCTCGGCCAACCGTGACAAATATGAAGAGTTGTGTGATCATAGCACCAAGATGGAAATCAGAGCTGCTGACGCAGAACGAACATCCATAAAATACAAGCAGGTTGAATTTCTTAAAGACCGTGTTGGGGATGTTTTCGATGGTGTGATTTCCGGTGTTACCGAGTGGGGGATTTATGTAGAACTGGATGAAAACAAGTGCGAAGGAATGGTTCCTATTCGTGATTTGGACGACGACTTCTATCAGTTTGATGAGGATAACTATTGTCTGGTGGGACGCCGAAAAAACCGGAAATATCAATTGGGGGATGCGTTGAAAATTCAGATTGCTAAGGCTAATCTGGAAAAACGGCAACTGGACTTCGTATTGGCCACTTAAGCTTTTACCTGGCGTACTGAATCCCCTCAATAGATGATTAATGTGCACAAATAAAGATTGTTTTGTTTAATTTTTTTGCTTGACCCGATTGTCCTATAACCTTAATTTTAAATATTATGAGCGACATTTTTAATTCTATGATTTCGGGACAGGATACTGTTCGAAATTCGATTTTGAAGTCGGCACGTGATCTTTTTGCAAAGTTCGGGTACCGCAAAACTACCATGGAAGATATTGCCATGGCTTTGCGTAAAGGGAAAAGCTCTCTTTATTATTATTTCAAAAATAAAGAAGAGATCTTTCAGGCGGTGATTGAGTTGGAAGCGGATCTGCTTGAACACCGGTTGCGCGATGTGGTGACAAGTGAATATTCGCCACGTCAAAAGTTCAATGACTATGTAATTGTTCGGATGGAAACGCTCCGGGAGCTGAACAACTACCAAAAGGCAATGAGAGACGAAACTTATGGCGATTATCACTTTCTGGATGAAATACGCGAAAAATCGGAGAAGGCAGAGCAGGAAATGGTGCGTACCATGCTCGAAGAGGGTGTTTCTACAGGCGAATTTGATATTAAAAATCTGAAACTTGCGGCAGTGGGTATTGCAACAGCTCTTCGTGGACTTGAGTTGCCACTGTTTCGTGGTGTTGAAAATTTTGATGATTTCCGTCTTCAGCTGGACAATATTCTTACAATTCTTTTTTATGGGATTTTGAAACGGTAAATGTTTAGTTCCGTCAACAAAATGGAGGCTGTCTCAAAAGTCCAAATTTGATGTCATTCTGAGTGCCTACCCCCAAAAAAAAGTTTGGGGAATAATGTGTTAATGACAGAATTGGCTCGTCC
>DHQK01000102.1 GCA_002411085.1 Marinilabilia sp. UBA5340
GCTATTGGCAATGGCTTCTATTTCTGCAAGTTTCTCATTAATTCCGGCTTCCAGAGCCGGTTTAAAATCACTGTCTTTAATTGCCCCAAAATCGGGCGCCCCATAGGGCAGTGTACTCTCTTTCATTAACGGATTATTTTTCAAAGCCTCATCCTCCTGATGAGCACTTTTGCCATCGCCACAGGCCGATATAATCGTTGCCAGGGCAATCGCTGTAATAAAATTTCGGTTCATTTGTTTTTTATTAGATTTTAGGATATCTCTTTATTTCATGCGAAAAAACACCATCCCAAAGAATGAAATGCCGCACAAGAACATCACAGCGAAAGTAGGATTTTTTTTTTGAGTTGCATAAAGATGAAAATGGAACTTCCTTTCAATATCAAAACCATTTACCCCTTTAAATGTTTCCTCTTAAAAAAAATTGAAAACACTAATTATAGGGCAAGGACTGGCCGGAACAATATTGGCCTTCAAACTTTTTCAAAAAGGATACTCCATTACGGTTATCGATGACAACAATCAGCAAAAGGCTTCATTAAAAGCAGGCGGAATGATAAACCCGATTGTTTTCAGGAGATTGACCAAATCCTGGTTGATTGATGATTTGTATCCTGAATTTTTGCAGACAACTCATGAATTAGAAAAATTTTTAGGTCACAAATTCTTCCACCCAACACCGATACAAAGAATTTTAGGCGCCGGGGAAGATCTCTTTTGGAGCAGGAAATACAAAGAAAACGAATTAGAGAAGTATATTGATCCCCGAATATCTTACGCCCCCATTTCACCATACATTAAAACTCCCAATGGATATGGAACGGTCCATAAAGGCGGCTGGTATGATATACAATCTTTAATTTCGAGTTTCAGGCAATACCTGGAAACAAATGGATTGCTCATTCAGGAAAATATCGATATCAGCAAAGATTTAAAGACAAATGATAACGAGGTTCACTTTAATAACCAAACATACCAAAAAGTAATACTGTGCCAGGGGAGTTTTAACAACGACCAGCAACCATTTAACCGGGTAAAATATAAACATACAAAAGGAGAAATACTGACCATCAATAGTCCGCTTTTCAACCACAAAGAAATCATCACAAAGAATCTCTTTATTTTGCCCATACATAACCAAAATTATAAAGTAGGTTCAACTTATGCATGGGAATACACCGATACGAAAATCACAAATGACGCGAAAAACGAAATAATTAAGAAACTTGAAAAGATTAGTAACTTCCCCTATTCCATTATTCATCAGGAAGCCGGCATCCGGCCCACCACACATGACAGGCGACCGGTAATTGGATTTCTTAAAAACCAGCCAAACATTGGAATATTGAACGGTCTTGGCTCTAAAGGCATACTCCTTGCTCCCTGGTCAGCCAATCAACTGATACAAAAAATGGAGAACAACAACTTTCAGATTCACCCGGAAGTTGATGTGGAGAGATATTACAAGGGGAAATAGGAGTTACGGTTTTAGTGTTTTTTTTGCTGACTGACGATGACGAACACCGATTTACCGGGTCTGTGCGGGGGGGTTAAATCATTGCAGCCCTTGAACCTGAGAAATATTCTTTAATAGATTCTATCTTCAAAAGTTTTTCCCTTTTTTCAGGTTCTAGTTTTACTTCTTTATTTCCAGAAACTAAAGATTCTAATGGTATACCTAAGTATCTGTTCAATAGGGTTATCATTTTTAAAGTCAATGGGCGTTTTCCATGCAAAACTTCTGACACCCTGGTTTTTCCTCCGAACAATGGTGCTACATCAGCCTGTTTTAAATTCATCTGTTCCATTCTAAACTTGATGGCTTCAACCGGATTTGGTGCTGCTATCGGATAATGTTCTTGCTCGTATTTTTCAACAAGTAAAGACAAAAGCTCCATTTCTTCACCTTCCGGACTGTCGGGTTCTATCGCATTTTCATTGCTGTTAATCAAAGTGTAAATGCGTTCACAAGCTTCGTTGTACTCTTTTTCTGTCTTTAATATTTTAGTTTTCATAACTTACTGTTTTTATGTCAATTTTGTCGTATTCTTTATGAGTTCCGAACCAAACAACAAAAACTATTTTCAACTTATATTCAATGTCAACAATCAGGCGATAATCATTGCCTTTAATATTGAACACAACTCTTTTTGAACTTATTATACTGGCATTGCCATATTTTGCTTTTAGTTCATTTGCATTTGTCCATGTAGAGAACCGAACCTCGTAAATCCAAGCTTTTACAGACTCTTCAGCCTGCTGATACTTGCTTTGCTTGCAACACTCGGTTAACGTTGATTCTTTTATTATTCTCATACTTTACAAAGATAGCAAAAGTTACCCTTTATGGGAACTTTGTTTATTTATATTTTTTATACATTTCCATATTGTACCCAAACGTATCAATAAGTCATTTCGCCAGATGATACTTTTAAAGTTCCTTCTGCAATTCCACCAGAGTATCCATTCTATAGCCTTCGGTGCTGCTTACGTATTTATGTCAGGCCATGTATTGCACTTCTCTCATGGTGTAATGTTTGAGCCAGCCTGTAATGGTGCTTGCACGGATTTAGGCCATGTTTGTGAGTCTGGACTCCCCCCGTCAACGGCGAAGTCTGTGACTTCGTCGTTTTACTCCTGTAGTTTCCGGACTACCTTTTTAAACAGTATTTGCAGGCAAACTCAAGACATCTACCTCCAAATAATTGCTTAACCCGCGTAGTTTCGAGCAGATGAATATAAATAATCTTCAGGATTTTGAACAATTCTTGAGCGTACCGGATTGTTGTGGGTATATTCAATTTTTTGTGCTATAAAATCGTTTGAATATAACAATATGGCATGATTCTCATGAGTCCAAACCTGATAAGAGTTATTTCGCTTGTGTTGTGAAGCTGCTCGTAGAAATAAAGCGAGCAACATGGCGTAAAAATTTTTACCTTTAAAGATAGAAAATATTCGCTGTTTAATGACAAGATCAATCGCAACGTCCTTCGTTGGAGTTAAAAACTACAAAGGTTTAAACGACGAAGTTGCAAACTTCTCCGAGCGGAAGGTAAAAATCACCATGAAAGATAAAACAAATCCGGTCTTTGCTTGATTGTCGGAGATTGAGTTTTGACAAATTCAAGCGCATCATTTTTTTTGAAGCTGAGAACTACAGTAGTTAAGAGGACGAAATCAAAGACTTTGCCAAGCAGGGGGAGACTGCTTATTAAACTGTGTCCCTTTCTTTTTTTTTGAAACAAGTGCAGGAAGGAATGGTGATAAACTTGCTGACAGAGAACGAGGAACACCGCATTTACCGGGTCTGTGCGGGGGGATTAAAATCTTAACTTCTTATTATCATTATAGTTACCCCAAAAACGAAGAAGTTCTATCTTGTTATTGTCAATATGCCTGTAAAACAAGGTGATTTGTTTACAAACAACACATTCCCGGATGCCTTTGTAGTTGCTTTCTTTAAATTCTACAGTCCCCTTTTTCAAATTAAACAAGACTCCTTCAACATCATTAATAAAATTTAATGCTTCTTTCTCTGTCCATTCTCGTAGTAGGTAATCAATATTCTCATGGTAGCTGTTTAAAGCTGAATCAGTCCAATTAATTGTTTTCATTTAAAAAGGTTTGGGTATTTTTCTTTTGTCTTTTGCATGACTTCTTCATGAGCATATACCCTTCCTCTCTTACTGTCTTCTAATGCCTCATCTATAGCAGCTTTGATTTCCGGCGATAACACATCCTTTCCAGGATTGTCAGTATTTATTAGGTTAATAATTTTAGTATAAACCTTTTCCAGTCTTTGATTGTCCAAGTTGTCCAACCTGCGGAACAAGTCCAGTTTTATTTCTGCTGCGTTCATAATTGTAAAGTTTTTGTCCTTTTACAAAGTTAACGATAAATTTTCTCATTTGTTTTTCATTTTAAAGGATTATATTTCTCCAACTCCTTCTGTAAGTCCTCCATAGTGTCCATTCTATAGCCTTCGGTGCTGCTTACGTATTTATGTCCGGCCATATATTGCACATCTCTGAGATTGTAATGCTTGAGCCAGCCCGTAATGGTGCTTGCACGGATTTGTGCCATGTTTGTGAGTCTGGGCTCCCCACTCGGCGAAGTCTGTGACTTCGTCGTTTTACTCCTGTAGTTTCCGGACTACCTTTTTAAACAGTATTTGCAGGCAAACTCAAGACATCTACCTCCAAATAATTACTTAAACCGGCATAATTTCGGGCAGATGAATATAAATAATCTTCAGGATTTTGAACGATCCTTAAACACACCGGATTGTTGTGAATCCAGTGAAAAAATATCAACCCAATTTACAACCTGAAAGGTTAGGAAGTGCAATCCATTTTGATCTTTGATTGGATAGCCGGTGGACATGGTGTAATTTCTTTTCCTTTGAAGATAGAAAAAAATTGGTTCTCATTTGGCTGCCTTGGGAGGAACTCCGGCAAATTCAATCGTAACGTGTTTCTGGGGTAGTTGTAAAACTACAGGGGTTTGAGCGACGAAGTCACAGACTTCGCCGAGCGGGGGGGGATTACCTTGCAGGTGCTTCATCCTTTACCATTAAGGACAAAGAAATGATGGAGCGTTTAGAAAATATCGAAACGCTCTCTAATGACGACCGGGAAAAATTTTCAATTATAAGGACTTAGTTATCCGCGATGCTAAAGCCAGACAGGCTTACACTAGATAAAAAGTTAAAACTCTAAAAGTTGATTTAGTCATTACTCTTTCGAGCTATTTCCTTCTTATATTTTGTGATATCTTGTAATATTTTCAAATACTCATCTTCTGTATTTGCATGGTAAGTATCTTCTTTAGTAAAAAAGTTTTGCCCAGCTTTCATTTTAAATAAATCTACGTTAAGAGGATAGATTTCATAGTATGAATAAGTTTTACCAGCACCTTCACCATCAGTATTAAGTCTTCTCTCTAAGTAGGAGGTGTCAACTCGATATAAATAAATATCAAAATCATTAAGCATAGTTGAATCAACTTTAGGATTTACAGAATCTCGGTGAAAAAGGTCATCGATAAAATATCTGCCTGGTCTTCTTTCTTCTGGATAAAAGTTTACAGCAATCGTTTGACTTTGTCTTGCTCCGCCTTCATGGATTATCCAGCCACCCCCAATGCCGAAATCGCCATTGTTATTCCAAAATCGAAAAGACATAATTAGCCCAAAGTCATCATCAATAAATGAGCTTAAAGTTTCAGCATTTTTAATTATGTCGAAAGAATATCTTTCATTATTTTGGCATTGAACCTGAATAGTGTTAAGCGTCAAAGCTAAAAAAAATACATATTTATACATGATTCTCAAATTTAATTTAATACTGGTCTGAAGTATCCAATCCATCCCTCATGAGATGCTAAAGAATTCCCCGTACGTTTGTATGTAGACTGTACAACTTTACAACAGCCTCTATCTATATTCAGCTGTGTATCATTACTACAGGGCTCTTTACAACCAATTGATTCAATAATTATTACATAATCATTCTCTTTGTCATACTCAAGAACAACTCCTGTATGACCATCGTTCTTCGATCTGCTCCATACAAAAACATCACCAGGTCTCGGAATAAAGTCTAATTCCTTGCTTCCAGGGATGAATTGGAGCTTTTCACCATATTCAGTCTTTTCATACGCTTTATCATCTCTAAAAGTATTTGTGATAATTAAAGGAACATCTTCAAATAATCCAAGTTTCTGTAAATAACGGCTCATAAATTCAGAACAATCCATCTTTTCAAGTGCTTCGTCTGTCATATCAGTTCTTAGCCCCCCATTTTGTTGTTCGTAGTCAGTTTCCAAATACTGTTCCATTGCAGTCAATGCTTCCTGAATAATTTGTGCATCGCTAGGTATCAAATACTCCTTCAAGCCTTCATACTGTTCCTTTTTCACATTTAACCGAACTACCTCTTCATTTTTCTTATTCTTAAATATGATAGCCTTCCCATATTTTTCAGGGTCGTTAGCAGTGTATTCTTCTATGTTTGCCAATACAATTTCTTTATCTTCTCTTGAATAAACTTGGTATGACCTAAAATCAAATACAATTTCCCCAAGCTTAATATTTGGCATAGGAGTCCACCATGTGTTAGGGTTTACAGCATTGAAAGTTTCGAATGAAACTTTTGTTTCCTGACTAACTCCGGCTTGATGTAAGCGCTCACAAATCGCCCTGATATTTGCAGCGTGACCAAGTTCCGGTTTTAAAATGAGAGCAACAAAATCTTTTGCCTGCGTAGTCGATACGCTTAACTTTGTTGTTCCGCCTGAGTTATTGGTTAGTGTAAAGCTTGTAAATTCACCATCAAACCCTAATATTTTTGTTTTCTCCTCTGAAGCAAATAGGTAAACCTTTGATTTATCGTCTTCTACTTTTCCGCTTCTCTCGATATAAACATCAAATTTTTTGTCTTCTATTTCAAAATCTCTTGCAAATACCGATTCGTTGGTTAATTTTTTCTCAAGGTCTACAATACCTTTATAGTCTTCGTCTTGAGCATCAACAATGGTTTCAATTAAATCTTCAACTTTCTCCTCGTTTTCTACAATATTAAAATAATTGAGCCATGCTTCTTTAATTCCGCCATCAGTGCCATTTACCTGATATACAATAAATGGGTCGCTACCTTCAGTTTCATAAAAAGCAATAAGTACATAATTTGGCGTTGTAACTGATTTAACCAGCTTTGCGTTTGATAAATCTTCTAAGCTTTTTATCGTTGGTCTGTTTGCTGCATTATATGTTTTTGTCCCTCCAATGTTATGAGCAGCTATATCATATTTAGCTCCCCCTGCTTCAAAATCTGTATTAATGTAGACCTTATTGTAGTATTTAAATTCAGTTACCCCCTCCTTAAAGCCAGTAATCATTTGCTTGCCAGTATTAGTGTGAGATGAAGCACTGATTTTCTTATTGTCATAATAATCTAACGTAACATCTTTGCCTTTACAATCAGCAAACAAAGTTTTCATATTCGTACTCACATATGCCCAGTAGTTTTTCCTGTCATCTAATATTTCTTGTCCTGCATCTGTTAATGACGGGAATAATAATTTTAAATCAGCATCATTAAGGGGTGTAGCATCTGGCTTTTTCGGTTCTAAAATCAATAAATCCCGCAACCATTTTTCTTTTAGATTAAATTCATCGTCTTCCATTTGAAGGATGAGAGCCGGAGATAATGGGTAATCCGCTTCCTTTGCATATAGTGCTAATACAATATAATCATCAGCAACTCTTTCTTCGCAGTAATAGAATTTACTGTTATTAAATGCATCAACATCAGTATACCAATTTTTGGTTACACCACTTACTTTTCCAACCGGACTATAAACTATTATAGGAATGTTTTTATCATTAAAGAAAACTGTGCTTGGTGCTATTTGTTTTTCCGTTAGAGTCAAATCCGGTATTTGGCTAATTGTTGCAGTATTTCTTATCTGTTGAAGAATGCCTGTTGCATTTACTCCATCTGCCATTAAAGTCCAGTTTTTAAAGTCACCTTCTCCATCGTAACCCGACATGTCGGTTATTTCAAGTTTCGAGTCTTCCATGTAATTCTCATACATGTAGTTAAACAAATCAGTATAAGCGTCATTTATAATTGTGAACTTTGCCGCCCCTTCCTCTTCATCCTGCGTCCACGCAAACAGCACGCTCTCCGGGTTATGAATCAGGTCCCATTGGTACTTCCACAGCCCTGTCCCTTGCTCAGGTTTCCCATAGTCCATAAGATTATCGGTGGAGCCTTCGGGTAGCTGGTAAGTACTTTCCGGACTGAAAGGGTGGCGCAGATTAAAAGCACCGTGGGCCAGTTCGTGGGCCAGGGTTTCAAAATTACTACCAAAGTTAAAAATAAATCCATATTTGCGACTGGGTGGCATATAGCCTTTTTTGTCGGCACCGGGATAATCAATAAAAAAGAGATAAAGTGTGTTTCTTTCGGTTCCGTATTCTCTGTTGTATTTCTTGTAAACCCGTTTCATCTCATCACTATAATTACTGTACATGCGTTTATTGCCAGTCTGGAAGTTGTCGTAATCCAGGTCAGAAATTGTTATGGATTTACCTATGCTTACATGCCACCGAACCACTGCAGGAGCATACACCATGTTTAGGTAGTCCTCAATACCTTTGGCATTATCTGGAAATTTCTCACTTCGGTTAACATCGACCAACTCAACATAGCAATCGTGCCGCTGATAACTGGCCAATCCCAGAGCTCCCACTTCGGTGAGGACTTCGCTACTGTCTCCTTGAAGTGTGGCCAGGGCTACGGAAAGC
>DHQK01000177.1 GCA_002411085.1 Marinilabilia sp. UBA5340
TCAAATTCGATTTTTTGAAATTTCATAATGGTTTTATGTCCCTCTTTATCGGCCGGAATCATGGTAAATCGGGTGGGAATGGTACGGTCACCTACATTTTCAATTTCATCCAGAATTTCTTCGTTGACCAGGTCTCCGGCCTCATCGTAGTATTCATTGCGAAGTGTGATGAAACTGTTTTTTGAGATCCAGGTTATAACTTTCCCCCACACCACCGGGGCTTCTTCGTGTGGTACCATTTTTATTACATAGCATTCCGTGTCTCTGATGGATTCTGTCCTTTCCAGTGTTTGGTCATAATCTTCTACGATCGAAGCCGCATTTACCAGGTCGTCGTTGGTAAGATCCGAGCCCATCCATGATTGCATCATCATGCTCGGAGGAATTTTGATCATGCGGTCAATGGCTGGTACGTAATTCCACATTTCACGGTCACGTTTCAAAAAACGTTGTCCCTGTTCCCTTTGAGGATAGGTGATGTAGATCAGAGAGTAGTCATCGCCTTTGGCCCACGCATTGAAACGAAGTGTGCGCGTCCAGGAAGGACGCATGATTTGCATTTCCATTTCAGAATAGCTGCTCTTTCCCCGCATGAGGTTGTCAGCTTTTTCTACAATTTCTTTTGGTGAAATATTCTGAGAATAACTTGTCCCGTATGAAAGGATTCCTATTACGGTCAAAAAGAGTTTGGCGTGTGTTATAATTCCGACTTTCATAATATTGATTGTTATTGCATCTTTTGTTGATAATAGAAAGCTACCTTTTGGCAAACGGACTGCAATGGAAAATTTTCCGGATCCATCGCATAGTGAATGCCAATTCCATCAAGCATTGCTAAAAAAAAACGGGACTCTGCATAAGCCTCCGGAAATCCTTCCCGTTCAAAGAATTTAGTTAGTCTTTCCAGATAAGGAATCATTTTTTCCCATATTTCCGTTTTAAAAATTTCGAAAACGGCGGGTTGAGCCACCATTGAAAAATAGAGCGATAGAAATTGACTGTTGTGGGAGATCCATTTCCTGCTTCTTTCTATAGTTTCAAAAAATTCAATGCGGGAAACTGTTCCATCCTCATTGGGGTCAATCATATTTGCCAATTCAATTAAAGTGTCAAACACCAATGATTTTAGCAAATGCTCTTTACTTTCGAAATAGTTGAACAGGGTACCTTTCGCTATTCCTGCTGCTTTGGCAATTTCTGCAGTGGTGGACGAATGGTATCCTTTTGAAGCAAACATCTCCAGGGCCTTTTTCATGATCAGAGCCCTTTTTTGTGTTTTTATATCAATTTGGTTTTTCATGGTAACTCAAACAAATGACTGACCGGTCAGTCAAAAGTAAGATTGGTTTTTTTGTTTGTCAAGTAAATTTGGGAAAAATTAAAAAATCCCGGAGCTAAAACTTCAGCTTCGGGATTTTTGGTCAAAAAAGGATATAGAATAAGGATTGATCCTTTCAATAGTCCGTTAAATTTTTCCGAAGTTCTGGAAATTAAATCCTTAAGGTCAAGAAACGTTATTTAAACTCAGACTGTCAATGTCTTATGATTCTACTAACCTCTAACTTCTAAAAATCTGGCGATCTATTGATTCTTTAGGTGTTCAGTTTATTTCAAATTGACTGTCTTCTATCCCTTTGTTTATGGCTACTTCGGTTATTTCTATATCGAATGACTGTGGCCCCAGGACTTGTTTCATAGCCATGGGGAAATTGATGCCGTCAATATTTTGGTAGCTGGCATACGTAGTGGAAACAACACCCTGCGGTGTTTCGGTTACTTCTTTGTATTTCAGACCATCTTCCACTCCATAAAACACAGTGGTTGAGTTTCCGGAAGGTTGTGTGATGATCATCTTGTATGTTTCTTTGCCGTCTACAGTTTCTACACCATCAAGTTTCAGCTCTACGCCGTCCTTGATGTAGCTGAGTTCCGGAAAGATCCGCGCGCTTTCCTGAAGCTGTTTCAATGCTTCTCCTTCCAGATTTTGTTCGCCCATAGGCGTTTTCATTTTCCCTTTGTCGCCATTAAGTACTTGCATCGAAACCACATTTCCGTTCATAGAGGTGGCCTGATAGAACATACCGGGTTTTTTCTGGAGTACCTCTACTTTTACTTCCATGCCCTGAATCGACATACCCATACTCATTTTCAGGTCATTTACTAGTGCGATTTTTTCCTTGCCGCCAATTGCCTCAATGTATTCTGCAATTACATCTGTAGCTGATACATTGGCAGCTACCGCTTTTTTCTCAACAAGTTTCCCGTAATAGTCGTATTGTTTTACTTCTTGTGAGGGGCTGAAGATTTTCATCTTGTCGGTAATGGCAGATGCATTTCCTACGGCGAGAATAACCGCATGGTCGGGTTTCAGGTATTTGATGGCCATCTCCTGCACATCTTCCTTGGTCACTTCCTCAATGTTTTTGAGGTAGTTTTCGTAGTAATCTTTGGGTAAATCGTAACGTTCGATGTTAAGGGCAAAACGGGCTACTGTCTGAGGATCTTCCAATGCCCGGCCAAAGTTTCCGATGATGGAATTTTTGACCAGTTGCAATTCTTCGTCCGACACCAGTTCGGTGCGCATGCGCTCCATTTCCTTCAGGATTTCTGTTAGCGCACTGTCCGTGACAGAAGAACGAACCTGAGCCGATGCAGTAAATGAGCCGATGCGCTCGTCTGATTCCAGGCTTGAATATGCCCCGTAGGTGTAAGCTTTATCTTCCCGAAGGTTTTGAAACAAACGGGCGTTAAAAGATCCACCACCCAGAATACTGTTCATTACGCGGGCACCGGGGAGATCCGGATGACCAGGAGTGAGGTTTACATCGTGGGTAACCATGATGGTCGACTGGTTAGCACCTTCCTTGTTGGCAACAGCCACTTCGGTTTGCTCATATCCTTTGGGATATGGGAATACATTTTGAGGAACAGCGCCTTCTTCCCAGGAACCAAAATATTTTTTTGCCTGTTTTTTTGCTTCTTTGGGTGTGATGTCTCCTACAATAACCAGGTAGGCTGCATTGGGGCGAAAATAGTTTTTATAATAGTTGACACAATCAGCAGTGGTAATGTTGTCCAGTGATTGTTCAGACATGATTTCCCCGTAAGGATCTTCCTTTCCGTAAATGAGTTTTCCTGCCACGTTCTCTGCAATGGCAGAAGGTTCTTCTTTGTTGGCCTGAATGGCTGTTTTGTATTGTATTACCTGCTTTTTCAGTTCCTCTTCCGGGAAAGTGGGATTCAGCAATACGTCCGACATGATTTCCAGCAGTTGGTCACTGTGTTTTGACAAAGAACGGGCATAGATTCCTTTGGATTGTGTGGACAGCGTTCCACCAATGAAGTCTATTGCTTCGTCGATTTCGGCTTTAGAGCGGTTGGTGGTTCCACTTCTCAGCAATTGGCCTGCAATGTCAATATATCCTGCCTGATCTCCCTGGGCAGGAAGCGTAACATCAAGCGTCAGAGAGTAAGCTACTGCCGGCACCTTATGGTTTTCCACGACAATAACCTTAAGTCCGTTGGGCAAGGTGAACTGTTGGTAATCGCCAATTTGTACTTCGGGAGCCGGGCCTGCTTTTGGGGGTATACTGCGGTCAAACTGGGCACTCACAGCTACTACAAAGGCCAATAATATGATAATAGAAAAAATTCGCTTCATTGTATTTTAGTTTTTTTGAGTTCTTTTTTCAACAATCTGTCTGCTAGGTGTCAGGATATAACAGCGCAGTGTTGTTGATCAGGTTATTGTTGGTTTTTGGGGAGGTAGTACAGAACTACCCGGTTGTCTTTGGTGAAATATTCGTTCGCCACACGTTGAATGTCTTCACGTGTCACTGCCAGATAATTTTCAATTTCTGTGTTGATCATGCCGGCATTCCCGAAGAATGTGTGATATCTTGCCAGATTGTTGGCACGACTGGCAATGCGTGTGTTGCTGCTCACAATGTCGTTTTCGATCTGGTTTTTTAGTTTTTGGAATTCGTTTTCATCTATCAGAGTCCTTTTCACTTCATCTATTTGTTCCATCATGGCTGCTTCAAGATCAGCCAAATCGTTACCCATATTGGGGAAAGCCATTACGATGTTTACACTGGGATCGCGAAACGGAATAGGGAAAGAACTCACTTGAAGGGCGATTTGCTGCTCGTCCACCAGTGATTTGTTCAGGCGCGAACTTTGTCCATCCGACAAGAGGGTGTTCAGCATCTCCAGTGCGTAATAATCCGGAGTGTGCATGGCCGGGGTGCGGTAAGCGTGGATCAACAAAGGCAATTGAATGTTGTCGAAAATGGTGTCTCGCACTTCACCGCCCAGAGGGGGTTCTACCACCTCGGGTCGGTAGATTTCCTTTCCGCCTGCCGGTATGGAACCAAAATATTGCTCTACTTTTTGTTTGGTATCATCCACGTTGATGTCACCGGCAATTACGAGCACCGCATTGTTTGGGACATAAAATTCGTTGTAGAAAGACTGGAATTCTTCATCTTTTGCGGCACGTATATGTTCCGGATTCCCAATGGTAGTCCACCGGTAAGGATGTTTTTTAAATGCTCTTTTCATGGTTTCGGCGAGCAGCGATCCGTAGGGGGCATTGTCGTAGCGTTGTTTTTTTTCTTCGATTACAACTCCTTTCTGAGTCTGAATTCCGACACTGTCCACTTTGGCATGCAACATTCTTTCCGATTCCAGCCAAAGGCCCATCTCGAGTTGGTTCGAGGGCATGATTTCATAATAGTAAGTGCGGTCAGCGGTGGTATTGGCATTCAGTGTTCCACCTGCTTTTTCAACATATTTGGAATATTCTCCACGGGGGATGTTTTCAGTTCCTTCAAACATTAGATGTTCAAAGAAGTGGGCAAACCCGGTACGGTCGGGCTGCTCGTTTTTGGATCCCACATGGTACATTACGGAAACGGCGACGATGGGAGTCGACTTGTCTTCATGTAAAATAACATGCAGGCCGTTGTCCAGTTCATACTCTGTAAATTCAATTTCACCCGGGGCGGCATACGTCAGACCGCCCGAAAGAAGCAGGGCAAACAGGATTAGAAAGGTTCTCTTCATTTTAGTCATATTGGTTTACGTTTTATGGATTGGATTTTTATTGCCTAAGTTGAGCGGTACGAGGATAACGAAGTAACGCTTTGCTTGTACCGAAGTTTCGGGTCTGATATAGAAAATTCCAGGTTTTCACTATTTAAAATTTCTATATTGATTTAAGGGATCTGATCTTCAATTTGCAGACCAAAAATGTCAAGGTGTTGGTGAACAGAGGTCAAGAGGAGCCTTTTCTTTAAATAGCACAATTTCTTTTGCACGCAGACGGACAGCAAAGTGTACGAAATCGAACATTGACAGACTATCTCCTGATTGACTTTATTTTCTACCTTTGCCATCGACAAACAAAAAACGCATGGTTTTTGTAATTGTCAATCATTGTTGATGGTGCATGTATTTCGCCTTTGATGGTTTGAATAGTTCATTAATCATGCCGGTCTTCCTTGGATCCCGAGGGCCGTTAAATTAAACAAAAAGATATGCGAATGAGGTTTTTTGGCGCATTATTACTCACCTTGCTGACAGGCTTAAGTTTGTTTACGGGTTGCCAGGGAGAAGAAGCCTGTCTTTCCAATCAGCATGCAGTGCAGGCAGGGCTGTATTCGGCCTGGTCCGAAGCAGACAAAGACAGTACGCTTCAGGATCTTTCATTGGTCGGGCTGGATCGGATTGACAGCATCTATGCCAATGTTACTATCTCTGAGGTTTTTATGCCACTGGATTTCGAAAGTGATACTTCTACCTTTGTGATAGGTGTATCGGAAACGCTGAAGGATACCCTTTCAGTGGTTTATCAAAAAGAACTCGATTTTATCTCCCGCGACTGTGGATATATTTTTACATTCGACATTGATACAATTATTTATACCAATGCTTTTATTGATTCTGTAGCTGTTGATTATCCAACTGTGAAATATGGTGAAACAATTGAAAATATTAAGCTTTATATTTATTAGTCTGCTTTTTGTTCCTTCGTTGGTTCAGGCGCAGAAAGATAAAAAGAATAATACTACCCCTCAGGTTCAGGGGATTACCGTAGGCTTCAATTTTGAAGGGGTTGTCAATCGGTTTTTTGATACTGACAAAACCGCTTTTTCGGCTGTTACCCACCTTAATCTTTCTCCCGGATGGTTCTTCAGGGGAGAAGCAGGTTTCGAAAACCTGGAGTTTTCGGATGAGAATGCTGAAGAGCGGAACTTTAGTTATGAAAGCAATGGCTCCTTTTTGAAAGCAGGCCTGTTGTATGATTTTTTCTCTGTGGATGAGGTTGGAAATAACGACAATATTTTTGTCGGACTCAATTATGGATTTGCGCTTCAGGAGCATCGGTCAGGTGGCTATACTATAGAGAATGGTTATTGGGAAGACTTTCATGGTTCGGAATCGGCGTATGTGCTTAACACCCATTGGTTGGAAGTGTCAGCAGGTCCCCGTACCGAACTGTTGAAAAACCTGTATATGGGATGGACGGTCAACTTGAAAGTAAAGATTCTTCAGGATAATGCCCGTAAATTACAACCTTATTCTGTTCCCGGATTTGGCAATGGTGACAATACTGTGAATGTGGGCTTCTCCTACGTTATAGAGTATATGATTCCCTGGAAAAAATAATTCTTATGAAGAAGATTGCTGTTTTTTGTGCTTCCAGTCCCAAAGTGCCTGACGTATACTTTGAGGCTGCCCGAAAAGTTGCTGCTGCTTTGGTTAGCGCAGGTTATGGAATCATTTACGGAGGGGGTGCCATTGGCCTGATGGGGGCTGTGGCTGATGAAGCACTGAAATATAAAGGGTTGATTACCGGTATCATTCCCCGTTTTATGGTGGATGTGGAATGGGAACATAAAGATGTGGAAGATATGGTGCATGTGGAAACCATGCACAAACGTAAGGAACTCATGGTGCAGGGGAGTGCTGGCATCCTGGCATTGCCCGGTGGAACCGGAACCCTGGAAGAGCTTTTTGAAGTAATGTCTCTCAAGAAGCTGGGACAATACCCTCATCCGATTGTGGTACTCAACACCAATGGGTATTATGACGGATTGTTACAGATGACTCAGAAAATGGTGGACGAAAACTTTATGCGCCCCATTCATAACCAAATGTGGAGTATTGTAAATCATCCTGAAGAAGTGATCCCGGCTTTTGAAAATGCCAGGCCATGGGACGAGAATGCCATTCGGTTTGCAGGCGTGTAAGCTGATGTAAATTACTTTTCTGTGGATAAAAGTAGTTCTTAGGGGCACCAAATATTTTGGCAAAATTGGAGCATTAATGTAGGTTTTTTTAAGAGAAACACTATCTTTGTTAATGAAAGTTAACAGCTTTATTATGCCCAGCCCCATTATATCTATTCGTTCTTCCCGCGTAACAGATTTATACTTTCAGTATATTGTTTGTTCTGCAATAGTCAATCTAAACTTTCTTGCTGTTTTTATTAAAAGGGTATCATCAATTTTTTTGTCTTTTTCAGCGTTCTTTATTTTCCATTGGATCCTTTGGGGACAAATGAATTTGGTGTCCTGATATCAATATTTTACTAATCCTTATTTTACGTTTATGAAACATTTACTTATTTCTTTGATTTTGTTATTTGGTGCTTCTTCTGTCATTTTTGGACAGCTGGAAGAAAAAATGAAAAAAGAAGGTGTTGTAAAAGGCACTGTTATTATTAAAGGCAAGACTATTGATGGGTTTATTAAAAGAATGGGACTGACTTATCATGATAATGAATGGTATCCTGCCCCGTGGGATTTTCAATCCAAAATAAAATTTTGTCCGGCAAAGACTTTTGAAAAAACGGAGAAGATTAAAAATAAACATTTCGAAAAGTATGATGCAAAAGATATCGATGGATATACCTATGATTCTTTGATTTATGAATCGGTAAAATATGCTGATATGTCTGCCGTAGGTATGGATATGCTTCCTAAAAAGATGTTTATGCGACGGATAACAGAGGATAAGATATCCTTGTTTCATCATTTCTATAAAATGCCTGACGTTATGGTATATGAAGGAAATGAATATGTTGAATTATTACAGGAAAATGCTATACCAAACCTGGTGTACCGAATTGGTAAAAAAGGGAAACTGAAACTGGTCAATAATTTAAATATTGAAAAGGAGCTTGCTGATTGTCCGAGTGTAGTAGAAAAGCAACAAAAAGGAGAATACAAAGTGGTTGGGAAAGAAGGAGAAGAGACTTCAGGACTAAAGAAGGTACTCAATAATTCAGTCTTTAGAGAGAATGTGCGCCTGCAGGCCATTCAGGATTTTAATGAAAACTGTAATTAGCAGAATTTTGTTAATGTCTGTTTAAGTAAAAGGGGCTGTTGATAAATCATTCATCAACAGCCCCTTTTGGGATTTTTGTTCCAATAAGGTATCACTCTCTCACAATCTTCACGTTCTGATTTTTGAACCCCGCTCTTATTTTTTTCATAGCCTCGTCAGCAGTTATTTTTCCGGTCATCACTTCGTGGCCGTAATTGTTGGAGAATCGCCTTTCATGATCAAAAATATATTGGCTGTTCCCGCTGAGGGTAATTTTGTTCTCGCCATATTTTTCGTCAATGGCATTGATAAAATTTTCAAACTGGTCGCCTCCCATTGACGAAGATGCCAGTTCGGCCTTTATTCCTGTGGGACTCTTGGCGTATCTCATCCACTTGTCTGCTACTTTGGGTTGATTCATAGCCATCAGGAAGTCTACAGCTGCATCCGGGTTTTTAGCATTTTTGGGAACCACCCACATTACCTGATATCCGCCGATGTAATAGTCCACCGGACGGGTTACCGGGTATTCGGCAGGCATCATCTTTCTTAGTTTTTCCCGGTCTGCCGATTGCCAGAAGTTGTACATCCACGTGGCATTGGAGAAGAAGAGGTACCTGTCGTTGAGCATATCCGAAAAAATATCGTTCCACACTTTTGATTGCCAGTCAGGTGGAAGTGTATTATATGGTGCCAGTTGTTCCAGTTGCTTCAGGGTTTGGTGCCATGCCTCAAGTTTCGATTCGCTGATGTATTCATTGTGATAATGTTCATTGCTTTTTAGGTTGGATAAGAATAATTGATTGAATAAATCGATTAAAGTGGACCAGTCACCTGCTTCCAGAATTCCATATATTTTTTCCTCTTCCGGCTGAGACTGGTTGTATTGATGCATGGCTTTCAGGTAGCCTTTGAAATCTTCAAAAGTCATTCCCGTTTGTTTTACTTCAATACCCAGTTTTTGAGCCACATTCTGGTTGCACCAAAGCGCATAATAATAGCCTTCGATAAAAGGGCCGGGCGCAATTCCGGACCACCTCTCTTTGTAGCGTTCTACAACTCCGTCGACCGTATTTTCTGTAAACCCTTCGATTTGTGAAAAGTCGACCAGATATGTACTGGCCCAATCCGGATCATCGGGGATAATGTTTTCCACATTGTTGATCATCAGCAAATCGTATTCCGATTGATTGCTTTGGATTTGTTGCGCAGTCCATTGATCGAGTTTTTGCCCGCCACGATCATTTCCCACCAGATCTTCAGGGAATACCATTGTAACTTTTTGATCCTGGTTAAGAAAATTGTATTCCCGTACAAATTCTCTTATGAATTTTTCTCTGTCAGCCTGTCCCAACCATTGTCCTACCATTTTTATTTCTGTTTGTTCCGGGCGGTCGACGTTGATGTTGTTTGTCTCCTGCTCCTGATCATTTTTCCCGGAGGAGCAGGCGAAAAGCAAAGAAGCGATTACCAGGATCAGGGAATATGCTGAAGTTCGTATCATTTTGTGCATAGTTGATATTTTATTCATTCTCCAAAATGTCGGCATCAAAGAAGCTGATGCGTGCTTTCAATTCCTGAGATTCTTTCTCCAGATCTTCTGAATAAGAGGACAAGTCGTCAGCAAATTTTGTATTGCGTTGAATTACCTCGTTGAGTTGATTAATAGCACTACTAATCTGAGATGCTCCTGTTTTTTGTTCTAAACTGGAAGCTGCAATTTCTTTGATGAGGTCTGTGGTTGTTCCAATTTCGGGAATCAAACCGGTCATCATGTCGTGCGAGCTTTCAGTGATGTTTACACAATCATTGGCCAGCTTGTTGATCTCATCGGCCGAGGTTTTGCTTCGCTCAGCCAGTTTGCGCACCTCACCTGCTACTACTGCAAATCCACGTCCGTGTTCTCCTGCACGCGCTGCTTCTACTGCAGCATTCAGAGCCAGGATGTTGGTTTGGAATGCAATGTCGTTGATGACAGTGATCTTATCCGCGATCTCTTTGATGTATTTCAGACTGAGCTCGGCCTCTTCTGCCATTTTTTTAACCCCTCCGAAAGTATTATCCGATATTTTCTCAGTTCTTTGAGCATTCTCAGAGTTGTTGTCAATATTGGCCGACATTTCTTCCACTGATGCCAGTACTTCTTCTACCGAAGAGGCCTGTTCGTTGGAGCCGTCAGCAATTAGCTGTGAAACATCACTCATATTGATACTAGACCCGGAAAGACGTTCTGAGCTTCCATGAATTTTGGAAACAATGTCTTTAAACGTTTCGTTGAGTTGATTAACGGCTTTGAAAATCATTCCAATTTCATCGTTAGACTTTAATGATACTTCACGACTTCTTAGTCTTCCGTTTTTCAGGTTGTCCAGTACTTCCAGGGCAATATGAATTTTAGAGGTGATAAACTTGTTGAACAGAAACAGAATAACCGCAGAGGTGAGAATCAAGCAAAATAGAATTCCGGCGATCACGATCCAGGTGATGTTGGCTTTTTGCTGAAGTACTTTATTTGCCTGGGCTACGATCAGCATAGTGCCCAATCTTCGGCCATCATTCAGGATGATGGGGGCGATACTGGCATAATTCTCACTGGAATTCAATTCCATGTTTCTGAAAACTGGGTCATTTATTTCTTTCATTACTTCCGGGAAATACTCGTAAATAGCTATATCGTTTACATATTTTTCCCTGTATTCCGGTGTTAATGAGTAATAGACATATCCGTTGGTTCCTACAATGATGCATTCACTGATTGTTTCGCCCACCATGTTCTCCATTATTTCTGCATTTTCGGCAGATTCATAGGCCAGTGCCCCTTGAGACATCATATAGGCAGGTGTGCTTATCTGTTTTTCTATCCGGGTCTCTATTTCTCCGGTGAAGCGGCTGATAAAGAAGTATCCGATGATGATGAGAGTAATAAGCTGGGTGAGGATAATTAGAATCCCAATTTTATAGGATAGCTTATTGAAGAATTTGTCCAGCATAGCGAGATTATTTTTTAGTTAAATACAAAACAGAACAGAACGGGTGATCTGCAAATGTAATAAAATATTTAAATGATGGTTAGAGCAAGAGTTGGCGGAAGAGGGTTTCAATTTTAACCGAACCAGGTTTTTCCTTCGATTGAGGACAGTTTATCTATTTATCTGGTGATGCATTCTTAAATTTGTTAACTTAAAAAATCCCAAAAAAGTTACAGAAAAACCACACAAAAGTTAAATTATATAAAAGGGTAGTTCGCAATTAGAGAGAATGAAAAACAGGATTGCAGAAAAAGAAAGTATTAAAGAGTTCCTTAAATTGTTATATTTTTGTGAATTAAACGACTATCCCATGAGCATGAATGAACGCCCTCAATTTGAATTGATTCTCCAAGGTCAGGACTCTATTCATACCGATTCGAACCAGATTATTTTTCGCCCTAAGGTTGATCTGCCCGAGGAAATCGAGCTGAAAGTAGAACGACCTTCTCTTCGGTTGGCCGAAACAGATACATTAGAAGAAGCGGCGTCATCAATGCAGGTGAGAGAACCCATTCGCGAGGAAGTGCTCAGTGTGAAAGCGGTCGAGGTAGAAGAAGAAGTGCAAATTCTCGAAAGTCCCGATACTTTAGATGGCGTGTTGATTGACAGTTGGCGGAATTCAGGATTTTCCGAACAGTTATGGGCATCTGAAAGTAATGATTCCGTCAGCATGATACCCCTTGATTATTTTGGGTTTTCTGAAATTACAAAAAGAGAAAACGGAGCGGTGACTGACAATAATCTGGTATCTTCGTCTGTGGAGGATTCCCTGATCCTGGGAGATGGAGTTGTAGAAACTATTAATGAGGTGGAGATTCGTAATCCCCAGGATTCGATGAATCGGCACACCCTCAGTCCATTGTTAGGGCAAAACTGGTTTCTGATTGTGATTGTTGGACTGGTCACGATTGCCGGCTTTCTTCGTTTCCGGTGGAGTAAGTATCTGTCGGATGTTTTTAGTGCCATATTGTTTACCAATGTTGCCGGTAAACTGCAGAATACCTCCGGCAGTTCGCACCGGATTCCCGCTTTTGCGCTGGAGTTTTTGTTTTATGCCAATTTCTCATTGCTGTTTTTTCAATATATGCGGCTTTCTGGTCAAACGTTTTTTCATTTACAATCGTGGGGGCTGCTATTGGCTCTTTTAGGCTTTCTGGTGGTTATTTTTACCTTGAAATTTATCGTTTATCGCTTTGTGGGCTGGGTTTTTCAGGTATTGCCCCCAACGCGTGAATATCTTTTTCAGTCTTCCGTAATGAGTAAAGCTTATGGTCTCATTTTGTTGCCATTGGTGGTTGTGTTCCCGTTTTTGGAGCCTGAAGCCCGTCACTGGATTCCGGGAATTGGCTTTTCAGTGTTTATTTTACTGTATTTAATACAGATAGGACGCGGGGTTGTAGCAAATTTAAGGAATCCATTTTCAGGTTATTACATATTTTTGTACCTTTGTGCCCTGGAAATTTTACCCTTGTCAATACTATATAAAGTGCTGTTTTATTGACATGAATAGTGTAATGGTTTCTGGTTTTGTTGAACTAAAACTTAAGCAAATTGAAGATCAAAAAAATTCTGGTTTCGCAGCCTAAGCCGTCAACACCAAAATCACCTTACTTTGACCTGTCGGAGAAGAATAATGTGAAGATTGATTTCAGGCCGTTTATCCAGGTAGAGGGAGTCTCCTCCAAAGAATTCAGACAACAGAAAATTAATATTCTGGATCATACCGCAGTGATTTTCACCAGTCGCACTGCGATTGATCATTTTTTCCGGATTTGTGAAGAGACACGTGTGACGGTGCCCGATGATATGAAATATTTTTGTATTTCGGAGGCCACTGCTTTCTATCTTCAGAAATATATTGTTTACAGAAAGCGAAAGATATTTCATTCCACCGGCAAATTTCCGGATTTGGTGGAAGTGATTAAGAAACATAAACAAGAGAAGTTTCTGGTACCACTTTCTGATATTCATAAACCGGAAATTCCCAATTTGCTGACCAAGGCAAAAATTAAATATACCAAAGCGATTCTTTATCGTACAGTTAGTAGTGATTTGAGCGATTTGAAGGATATCAATTACGATGTTTTGGTTTTTTTCAGTCCTTCCGGTATTAAGTCTTTGATGCAAAATTTTCCAGACTTTGAACAAAAGGATACTTTGATTGCATCGTTCGGTCCGGCCACTGCCAAAGCTGTGAAAGAAGCTGGTTTGCGATTGGATATCCAGGCGCCTATGCCACAGGCACCTTCAATGACTGCAGCATTGGAAATGTATATAAAGAAGCACAACAAGAAATAAAAGATTTTTTTGTTTGAATCAAGCACTCCTTGCCTTTATTTGGGAAGGAGTGTTTTTTGTATTGACCCAAAGTCTGCAAACATTCATCGGAAATCGTAATGTACACTTTGTGGATTCGATTGAGTAAATTGGATTTAGGGATAATTTTCAGTTAAATCATGGCCATATTAAACTATACTTTCGGGAAAAATGAAAAGCTTTGCCGCCGAAAGATCATTAATCGGCTTTTCGATAAAGGTGATGCTTTTATGGCGTACCCTTTGAGGGTGCAGTATTTAACCGAAGAACTTCCCGGCAATGAACCTGCTCAGGCCATGTTCTCTGTTTCAAAGCGACGGTTTAAGCACGCGGTGAAGCGTAACTTGCTGAAGCGAAGGTTACGGGAAGCTTATCGGCTAAACAAACTACCACTGCTGGATGTTATGAGAAAGAAAGAAAAAGGACTAGCGGTGGCCTTCCTTTATGTGGCCAATGAGGAGGTTGATTATCAGCAGATAGAGAAATCCATGAAAAAAGCTATTTCCAGATTGATTAAAGAAATGCAAGGGGAATGAATATTTTTCGAAAAATAGGAGAGGCGCTGAAAAAGGCACTGGTTTTCATACTCATTATTCCGGTACGCATTTATCAATGGGCGATTTCTCCGATGCTGGGGCCCTCTTGTCGTTATACCCCTACCTGTTCGGTTTATTCTATTCAGGCCCTGAAAAAGCATGGCCCGTTCAAGGGGTTGTGGCTGGCAACCAAAAGAATCCTTTCGTGTAACCCGTGGGGGGGCAGTGGCTACGATCCGGTTCCCTGAAAAATTAAATTCTCCAGAATTCAGCCTTATTCATATATTTGGAACAAATCACTGAGCCAACATTTTTACTCAGTCCTTTGATGCTGAGCGCCTGTACCATCCATTTCTCATGATCTTTGCCGGCGAGTGCTGATGGTGGTGCAAACCCGAAACTTTCGGCTTCAGGAACAAATCCGAGCTGTTTGTAATATTCAGGATCACCATAAGTGAAAACCATTTCTGTTCCTATTTGCTTTAATTTTTTTACTCCCTCTTCCATCAGTAACTGGTAAATATCGGAGTCCTGATGTTCTGGAATGACGGCCAATGGTGCCATGATGCTCACATGGTCAGACTGATGCCATCCATCCACTTTGGCATTGGCAAAGGTGGCATATCCCACGGCATTGTGATCATCGAAAGCAAGAAATGTGATGACTGGTTGTGCGGTATCATCTTTGATCAGACCTTCCGTTAAACTGGCTTTTTCATCAGCCCCAAACGTGGCTTTGTCCACGAACAGGATATGTTTTAAGTCGGCGTCTTTGGCTTGAAGTATTTTTATTTCTTTTTCTTTCATGTCAGCGATTTTTATGGTTCGTGCGCTTTCAGTGATGAAGCATTGTTATTTTCTAAGCACAACAAATCTTCGGGCGGTATCGTTCAAAAATTATATCTTTACCCGTAAACCGGAATATTTGTGAAAGTACTGCATATTAACAAAAGTGATTTCAGGGGAGGAGCGGCTGTTGCAGCTCTCAGACTACTTGATGCTTTGCGCGCAAATGGTACTGATGCCCGTATGCTGACACTTGAAAGCAGTGGACAATCCGAAGCCGTTGACAAACTGCAGGTTTATCCACTGGTGGAAAAGATGAAGTTTCTTGGCGAAGTGTTGTCTTTTGTTCCGTATGAGAAAAGCCGTCAGCATCGATTTGCTTTCTCTCAGGTTCGGTTTGGTTTCGATATCAGCTGTCATCCATTGATTCGCGAGGCCGATATTCTTCATTTACACTGGGTCAATCAGGGATTTGTTTCTCTTCAAGGGCTAAGAAACCTTATCGGTACCGGGAAGCCTATTGTGTGGACACTTCATGATACCTGGCCTTTTACAGGGGGTTGCCACTATCCGGGGAGTTGTGGAGGTTTTACATCGACCTGTGGTCAGTGTCCGTTGCTCAGAAAACCAGGCCCCCGAGATCTTTCGGCGAAACAATTTGAGAAGAAAGAAGAGATGTATACCAACGCGGCACTTTGTTTTGTTGGTTGCAGCCAATGGATGCAGCAACTGGCCGGTAAAAGCACTTTGGTACGAAAGGATTTGCATCATTCAGTTCAACAGATTTTTAATCCTGTGCCAATTGATCTTTTTCGGCCTGTAGAGACAGCTGTAACGAGAAAGCAACTGGGTTTGCCGTTAGACAAAAAACTGGTGCTTTTGGGTGCTGCCAATGTGAATGATCCCCGTAAAGGGATCGATCTCCTAATGAAAACCCTGAGGCATTTGTCCCAGCGTGATTCTTCATGCATTGATCAATTGCAGCTCATGATTTTTGGAAAAAATGCTGCTGCGCTTCAGAATCATCTCCCCTACAAAGTTCATTCTTTTGATGTAGTAAAGAGTCAGCAGGAAATGGCCCGGTTGTATCAGGCTGCAGATCTGTTTGTGTTGCCTTCCATGCAGGACAATTTGCCCAATACGGTGGTGGAATCCATGGCATGTGGAACGCCCGTTGTGGCATTTAATATTGGGGGGGTTCCGGAGATGGTAATACATCAGGAAAATGGGTTTTTAGCTTCTGCGGGGAAAATTAAGGAATTGGCAGATGGGATTCGCTATGTTTTGGCTCATGCTGAGTCGTTGGGGCTACATGCCAGAAAGTTTGCTGAGAAGAATTTTGCCCCTGAAATTGTTGCCCGGCAGTATCAGAATATTTACAATGGTTTGCTGAAAAAATGAGAGAGCCAATAGTTTCTATTATCACAGTGGTTTACAACAGCGCTGATGCGTTGCGCTCCACCATCAGGAGTATTGCTGCACTGACAAGTACCAATGTTGAATACATTATCGTTGATGGAGGAAGCAGTGATGGCACACTGGAGGTCATCAACGAAAACCGGGAAGTCATAGATCGCTGGATCAGTGAGCCGGATGACGGGCTTTATGATGCCATGAATAAAGGAATGGAAATGGCTTCAGGTGATTATTTCTGGTTTATCAATGCCGGAGATGAACCTGCTTTTCCGGATGTTTTGGAAGACCTTTGGAGAACAGTCCCGTTCGCAGATGTTTATTACGGAGAGACAATGGTGATTGATGCTGATGGAAACGAGATAGGTTTACGACGTTTGTCACCACCTGAGGATTTAAATTGGCGCCATTTCAGGCACGGAATGCTGGTGAGCCATCAATCATTTATTGCATCCCGGAAAGTGGCCAAAAAATACGATTTGCAGTACAAATTCTCAGCTGATTTTGACTGGTGCCTTTATGCACTTCGAAATGCACTGGAAATCAGAAATACTCATAAGGTGCTGTGTCGCTTTCGGGATGGCGGATTGACCAGGCAGAATATTGTGCCTGGGTTGAAAGAGCGTTTCCGCATCATGGTGAAACATTACGGATTGATTTCGACTTTATTGGCTCATTTGATAATTGCACCTAAATTTTTTTGGTTCTGGGCCCGGAATAAGCGCTTTTGAGGGCTTGTTGACTCCAATGTAAAAGCAGTATCTATTCAGCCCGCTCTTTCTCCGATGGGCGATAGATGTATACCACACCGTATTCAGATGCTTTGGCTCTTTTTGCTTCAGGCTCCAGATTGTTGAAAGAAGCTTCCACTTCATTCCATATTTTTACGATAAGTTCATCAGCAGTTTCTCGCTCTTCGGCGACCTTATCATGCATTTTCTGAGAGGTTTTAAGCAGGTCTTTGTGGAAATCGTAATTTTCTCTGAATTTCTCGAAGCGCATTCTCACCATGGCAACCGTTGGGTTGAAAACCCGGGAACCACCCTGAGCCATTCGGCTTTCTTCTCCTTCGATTACTTTCTTTCCCCACTCAATGAGTTGTTGTTCGGTGTTGATTTCCGGGATAGAACGGGTATCTACCGGGAGGTCATAATAAGTCCGGACATCTGGTTTGAGCTCTCCGCGGGCAATGGCCATATTCACGACCTGTAAAAAGTGCGAGACATACATGCGTGCCATCTTGAAGTGCTCTGCCAGGGACTTCCCGAATTTGGCCTGACGATCACGGCTAAACTGGTATTGCTGGATGGCTTGTTCGTATTGAGGCATGAAAGCTTTGAGGTCGAAAAGCAGTTTTTGAGAGAAAGCAAGTTCCATGGGAGGGCGCTGCGCACCTATGTTTTGCGCAGTTTTGAGTGCCCTTAGACGGGCCTGGTCTGTGTTGGGAAGTCGTCTGTACGGCATGGTCTGTTGTTTTGCTGGGCTATGAAGTTAGAAAAAAGATTTGCCACTTACAAGACTGTTAGATATTTAACAAAAAAAACCCGCTCCTGGCAGGTCGTGAAGAACCTGAAGGAGCGGGTTTTTTGATGGATTTATGAGTTAGTCCTGAGCCTTGGCTTTCAGGAATTCACGATTTAGACGGGCGATATTTGCAAGTGAAATACCCTTGGGGCATTCTACTTCACAGGCACCGGTGTTGGTACAGTTTCCAAATCCTAATTCATCCATTTTTGCTACCATGTTTTTGGCACGACGAGCGGCTTCCACACGACCTTGTGGCAGAAGTGCCATCTGGCTTACCTTAGCAGAAACGAACAGCATGGCCGATCCGTTTTTGCAGGCAGCTACACAGGCCCCGCATCCAATACAGGACGCAGCATCCATTGCTTCGTCAGCATCCGGCTTGGGAATAGGAATGGCGTTGGCATCAGGAACACCACCGGTATTTACCGATACGTATCCCCCGGCAGCAATAATCTGGTCGAATGCGGTACGATCTACAATGAGGTCTTTAATTACCGGGAAACCGGCTGATCGCCATGGTTCAATGGTAATGGTCTGACCATCTTTGAATTTACGCATGTGCAACTGACAGGTAGTTACATCATCATCGGGCCCGTGCGGACGACCGTTGATGTATAGAGAGCACATACCACAAATTCCTTCGCGACAGTCGTGGTCAAAAGCTACAGGCTCTTCACCTTTGTTGATCAGCTGTTCATTGAGGATGTCCAGCATCTCCAGAAAAGAGCTGTCGGTAGAAACATTGCTGAGCTCATAAGTTTCGAAACGACCTTTGGCTTTAGGGCCGGCCTGACGCCAAACTTTGAGTTTAATATTTATTGTATTTTCCATGATTATACCTTCGTTTTTAATTAACACCCCGTTTACTTGTAGTTACGCTGAACGAGTTTCACCACTTCAAACTTCAATTCTTCCTTGTGAAGTTCGGGCTTCTGGTCTTCGCCTTTGTACTCCCAGCAACCTGAATAGGCAAATTTGTCGTCCTGACGCAGTGCTTCTCCTTCTTCGGTCTGATATTCTTCACGGAAGTGACCTCCGCAAGACTCTTCACGATTCAGGGCGTCGCGGGCCATCAGTTCGCCAATCTCGATAAAGTCAGCCAAACGAGCAGCTTTTTCCAGCTCTACGTTCATGTCTTCACCCGATCCAGGGATGCGTACATTGCTCCAGAATTCTTTTTTGATACCCTGGATTTTTTCGATGGCTTGTTCCAGACCTTCTTTGTTACGGGCCATGCCCACAAAGTCCCACATCACGAGGCCCAACTCTTTGTGGATGCTGTCCACAGAGCGGTTTCCTTTGATGTTCATGAGTTTTTCGAAACGCCCTTTTGCAGCTTTTTCTGCTTCTTCAAACTCTTTCTCTTCAGTTGTCATGCGAGGTGTTGCAATGTCATCGGCCAGATAGTTCTGGATGGTGTAAGGCAACACAAAGTATCCGTCGGCGAGTCCCTGCATAAGGGCTGAGGCTCCCAGGCGGTTGGCTCCGTGATCTGAGAAGTTAGCTTCTCCGGCAGCGAACAAACCGGGAACGGAGGTTTGCAATTCATAATCAACCCAGATACCTCCCATGGTGTAGTGGATGGCAGGGTAAATCATCATGGGTGTTTCGTAAGGATTGTCGTCTACAATCTTTTCATACATCTGGAAGAGGTTTCCGTAACGGGCCTCAATGGCATCGCGCCCCAGACGTTCGATGGCCGATTTGAAATCGAGGTAAACAGCCAGACCGGTTGTTCCTACACCAAATCCAGCATCGCAACGCTCTTTGGCGGCACGTGAGGCAACGTCACGAGGTACCAGGTTTCCAAATGCAGGATAACGACGCTCCAGGTAGTAATCGCGATTTTCTTCGGCGATATCGGTTGGCTTCAGCTTTCCTGCGCGAATGGCTTCCGCATCTTCTTTCTTTTTGGGTACCCAGATGCGTCCGTCGTTACGCAGGGACTCAGACATCAGCGTAAGCTTACTCTGGAATTCTCCGTGAACGGGAATGCAGGTGGGGTGAATTTGGGCGAAACAGGGGTTGGCAAACATAGCGCCTTTTTTGTAAGCTTTCCAGGCTGCCGATCCGTTGGATCCCATGGCATTGGTAGAAAGGAAGAAAGTGTTTCCGTATCCTCCGGTGGCCAGTACAACAGCATGTCCGAAATGACGCTCCAGTTTACCGGTTACCAGATTCCGTGAGATAATACCACGCGCCTTTCCGTCTACCATTACAATTTCCACCATTTCGTTGCGGGTGTGTAATTTCACGCTTCCGGTGTTTACCTGGCGCATGAGGGCTTGGTAAGCCCCGAGCAGCAGCTGCTGCCCTGTTTGTCCTTTGGCATAGAAGGTACGACTTACCTGGGCTCCACCAAAAGAGCGGTTATCGAGCAATCCGCCATATTCGCGGGCAAAAGGAACACCCTG
>DHQK01000220.1:0-1977 GCA_002411085.1 Marinilabilia sp. UBA5340
CCCGTATAGCCGAGATATCCGGGTTTGGATATCCTTCGAGGATAATAACCGCATATAATGAAAATCTGAGTGATATACGACTGGAAATAATGATAATTTTTTATTTGGAGCGTAATATCACATATAAAGGGTGTTGAAATCGAGGGCGTAAATTTAAGGGTATATAACTAATTTTCAGCATGTTACGAGTTGAAAAAGCCTCTGTTTGGTTGTAAATTTCAAGTGACCAAACCCCAAAAAACAACCGACAGAGGCTTTATGCACGAGAAAAATATCAGACGCATCATCACAAAGCAATTGAAAAAGAATTTCCCGAACTGGAACAAAATGACAAGGAAGTCCAAAAAGGAGATGACAAAACAAATCATGATGGAGGTTGCGGATACATATGATTATTCTCAAACCTTGGACATCCCCATTGAGGAACTCATAGGCGTTGACGGTCAAGCCCCCTCAGCAAGCATCCGCAGTCTTCCTCAGATGGCGTCCTATATTGAAAATTTTCATTCCGACAACTTGTTTTATTTTGATACCCTGAAAAAACCGTATCCTGAAATTGTAGATCCGGAATTGCAATTCATTGATCAGCTTATGGATGACCAGATTATCAATAGCTTGATTTCGCCTGATGGCTATTCCGCTGTACACAGGCATATTCAGCCCTATCAGTTATTTCGGATGGAGCTTTTAAAAATCATCAAATACCCCGAGATCAGTTACAGGAAATTTTGCAGCGATGAATATTTCGGCAGGGAGCGAAAGCAAAACAGGCGTTTTGTACGGTTGCCTTTAAATACCAAAACCCAGGCAGATCATACTGAGTTGTGTCATTTTCGACGTGGTTTGAATTTCAAGCAACTGATGAATGTTCTGGTATATTTCCTCTATCATTTTTATAAATCGGGTTACCTTGAGGATGCCGTTATTCATGGTGTTGATTCCAGTGAGCTGCCGGCTGAAGTCAATTACCCCCTTTGCACCATTAAAATCAAAGGCAAGAAAATACGGATTTATTCTGATCCGGACTGTGATTGTGGAAAACGCCGAAACAAAAGGGATAAATCGTATTACGTCATTGGATACCGGATTCATACACTGACTGCCATCAACCCCACAACTGGCCACAGCTTTCCTCTGGTGTCCCTTGTAGGGGCAGCTAATCATCATGACAGTCTGTTTTTAAGGCCGTTGATCAAGCTTGCTCAGGCAATGGGAATCGATATCAAATTGATAACTGCCGATCAGGCATATCACGATAGTGATGGCTCGGTTTTTAACGAAACGGGTGTTTATGTTGTAGCTCCGGCATCAGAGAAAGCCAACCTCCCTGATAATGTTTTGGAATCGCCATTAAGGGTTACCTGTAATGATGCTTGTGAAATTCCGATGCAGTTTTTGGGATCGACATCAACCGGTCATGAGTTTGGATGTGATGCTGCTCCGGGTGAGTGTGCGTTTGAATCAAATTGTCTTAAATCAAGAGTCATTGATTTTGATAATGGATATTTCCAACCAATGCCGACTTTTCATAGCGGATCTGGGCAAGCAATCGAAATCCGGAAAAATTGTGAAAGACCCTTCAATTTGATGAAGAAAAGAGAAGGGCTTGAACAAACGAGGGTCAGAAGCCAGCATGGGGTAATTGTCCGAACTGCATTAACGACAATGGTAACTTTGTTAATAGAAATGGCCGGAACCAGACATAAGGGCAAGAAAAAAGCTAATGAACAAAAGGAGATGTTTTCTGCCACGGGATAAAAAATGAAACGCAGTACAGTGTTTTTCCTCAGCCGATTGATCGGCCGATTCGCTGTGCCTCATTTAGAATGAAGGCGGCTCCATGAAATAGAATTCATACCGCAAAAAATAAAATCAGGTTTCACAGTGGTGAAGTTGATCTATCAAGATCAGGAAAGAATTCCAAATACGCAGGAAACTCATGACACATTGAAAATGCGAGCGGTTTCAACACCCTTT
>DHQK01000220.1:2268-3117 GCA_002411085.1 Marinilabilia sp. UBA5340
GCAACACCCTTTATAAGCCTTTATTATGGGAATGGTCAGCAATAGAAAGAAAAGAACTGTTGCAATGGATTTTAATAAATTCTTATGGAGCAGACCCTTTATATACGTAATGTCATAATCTACACAGGCAAGATATTTTGTGCCGCCATTAGATTTTTCCGGGACAATAACGGTTCGAACAATTCCCCACTGATCCGTTACCGTCTTATAAATGGCCGTTTTCTTTTCAAAGGCTTTAAAAAAAATGTCATCGGCATCCTCATACTCGTAAAAATAGAAAGTTCTTCTTTCATTTTCTGGATCTTCAACTAGATCACAAGCAACGAAAAAGAGTTTGCCCTCCTGTTTGATAATTGTATACGCGTATTTAAACCCCGCCTCTTTAACTAAGCGTGTAAATTTATGAGCTAAATATTTATCCTCATCAATTGAAACCGCCTGCGCATTGATTGCTCGATCATGAAAATCATCAGGTAATATGTATTTAAGTGAAATCGCAGTGTTATAAAGCTTTGTATCAACATACGCCAATATTTCTTTTTTATGATGCATATGCGCCCAGATCCCATAAAAAATCAAAGCGATTATATATACGATAACCGATAGAACAAACTGCGGCCTGTTAAGCTCTTTCAATGAAGGCATTTCCGTCTTCCAAGTTACGAATTTAAATTTAGTCAAAAGATCTTCAGGGGTTGATAAAACATACCTTAAAACGTATCTCCATGTAAAGATGCTTCAAATTCAGCTTTAAAAGGAGATGTTCAATCAGGGTTTGAACGGTGGGAATGGGTGTAACCGTATTCGGACCGGATAACGATACAATTGTGGGGATTAAAAACTTTTTTT
>DHQK01000058.1 GCA_002411085.1 Marinilabilia sp. UBA5340
ATCCTCGGCACGTTTCTGTACCTTGTCATGCTCTTTTTTTAGTTCTCCTGCCTTTTGTTCGTCTTTCTTCAGCCGGGTGAGGGTGGTACTGGCTTCTCCCCAGGAGCGGTTTAGCTCCTCAATGGATTTGTTGATTTTTTGGTTCTCACCTACAAATTCAAAGTATCTCTTCTCATCGAAAGTACGACCTTTGAGTTCTTCTTCATATTGTTTGATGGTCTTTGTAGTTGAGCTCAGATCCTGCTTGTATTGTTCTATTCTTTTGCGTGTGGTTTCTATCTCAAAGGGTTTGAAAACAATCTCCGCAACTTTTTCCTGAGTGAGACTCTCCTGCTCTTTTAGTAGTGATTCTATCTGTTCATTTACCGTGGTCAGTTCTTTTTTTGTTTCTTCCAGTTGCTGCCCGCGGGTATCAATTTGACCTTTCAGTCTATCCAATTCTTTTCCGCTTTCGGCCACCTGTTTTTCTTCTTTTTGATATCTTTCTGCGATTTCAGTATGATGTTTCTTCAGATGCTCCGCTTTTTGCTTAAGCTCATCGGAAGCTAAATCCTTTAATGTTTCGGGATTAACCTCTCTGAACTGACCGGACAGGATTTCAATTCGACTCTTTTTATCCACGATGGCACGTTCAATATCATCGAGCAATTTTCGATAATTTTCCTTGTTCTTTTCTGCTTTTTCTGTGTCTGAGTCGATTTTTGTCTGTTCCGTCTCCAGCTTTTTTATTTCATTATTGATGGTCTCATGTTGCTTGAAGGCTTCTTTTACTTTATCCTCCTTTTCCGGGGAGAACTGTTGCCACTGAAACTTCTCTTTTTGTTGTTTTATCTGTTCATTAAGCTGCTCGAGGTTTTCAGATTGATTTTTCCGGTCTTTACATAGATCGTCGTACCGGTCCGACAGTCGCAGAAGTGTGGTCTCAGATTCCGTTATTTCTTTAATCTGCATCTCCGTTTTATGACGGTTTTCCTCTGTCGCTTTAAGTTTGTTAGTTAGGTCATCTGCTTTAAGTATGTTGGGGTGGTTCTCAGCTCCACACAGAGGACAGGGTTTGCCATCTTCCAGCTCGTGCGCATACTTTTGCAATTGTTGCTGCACCTGAAGGTTATGCCATTCGGTTTCTGTTCTGGCTTTCTCCTTTTCTCGTTGTTCCTTTTTGCTTACAAGGGTTTTCTGCAGATTTCTCAGAAATTCCCTGACGGATTCGATAGGTGCAACGTTTTGTTCATCAGCAATTATCAAGAGTTGGTTTTGCAGTTGTTTTTCTGCTTCATTTGTCTCTTTTTGCAGCCTGATGGTTGCTTCATGTTCTTTTTCCAGTTGCCTGAATTGAGAAAACCAGTTACGAACATCCGACAAAATTTTGAGATCGGGCAGGTTTTCTTTCTTTAGGGCAATGTTTTCTTTGATGGTTTTTTGTCTTTTTCTTAATTCATCCAGAATATCCAGATTTTGTTGAACTATCTGTTTGCCTTTCTCTTGTCTTTCCTGTTCCTTTTCGATATCTGCCTTTAGCTTTAGGATATCTGCCATTTTACCCAGTTCATCAGCTTCTCGAAGCCATTTGTCGCGCTGTTCCCACGCCTGTCTGGTTTTTTGAAAGGTTTCAGTGAGTGTGGTAAACTGTTTCTGAACTTTCTCAAATTGCTCTTTTGCATGCTGTAGTTCACCGTCAATTTTCTCACGGCTTCTTGTCAATCGGTTGACCTGTTCCAGGGGAGAGCGGAAAATTCTGGTTAATCGCTCATATTCGGTCAATTCATTCTCAAGGTGGTCAATTTGATCTTTTTCTTTCAGAAGCTTCTCCCGGAGGTCGTTGGCTTCTGATAGTTTTTTGTGTAAATCCCGTATTCCCTCCTGTTCTTTGATTTGACTCTGTATTTTTACCAGTTCTTCATTGGCCTTTTTTAACTCTTCAGAGGTGGTTTTTAGTTTAATTTCCAGTTTTTTTATCTCTTCCGGATCAATATTTCCAATGCTTTCAAGTTGGCCGTTTAAGTTTTGCAGGCGCTGGTCGTTACTGCGTTCAATATCGGCCACCCGGCCATAAAGCTCAAACTTGTTGAGGTTGAAGAGTTCCCGTAACATATTGGTGCGGTCTTTGGCTGTGAGCTGCAGAAACTCCTGAAACTTTCCCTGCGGAATGATAATGGTGCGATGAAAGTTGTTGTAATTGAGTCCGGTGATTTCTTCTGCCGATTCTTCAGAAATGGGTTCCCAGGTGCCATTTTTACGCTGATAAGCTGTCCGGTCCAGCTTTTTTACATCCTCAAATTTCTTACTGTTTCGTTTACCATGAACCATAAAGCGGAAATCATCCTTGCCTGAGGCAAACTCAAAATCAATGAATAATTCATTAGATTTCAGGTTCATCATGTTGTAGTTGCGGTTGTCGCGGGCATTGAGTCTTTCCGTTTGACCGAACAGGGCAAACGAGATGGCCTCCAATATGGTAGATTTGCCACATCCAACATTCCCAAATATCCCAAAAAGTCCTGCGTGGGTCAGCGTTTCGAAATCAATGGTTTGTTTCTGTTGATAGGAATATATGCCTTGAATGGTCAGTTTTTTTGGTATCATTTTTTCAATGGTTCAATGGTTCATTGGTAATAGGGTGAGATGAGTAGAGGGCATGGAGCACAGAGCATGGGGCGTGGGACAAAAACCGAAACACAAAACACCGAACGCTCAACTCTGCCCAATTATTTCTTTAAACAAATCCTTTATCCTCTCGTTGGGCCGCTGTCCTTTGGCGTGGCTAAAGAAATCCTCAAACAATTCGTGCATGCCTTTATCCAGGTCAATGACAGGGCCCCGATCAGTTGTTTCGGTTTGATGATTACTCACTTCAGGGATGATGGTGACAATGCCATCATGCGCCCCATAAATTCTTTTGCGGTCATCCGTTTTCAGATAGGTATCCGACACCAACGTTAGTTCCACATACACATTCTGATTTTCTGAGAGCCACTGTACGGTCTGGTCAATGTCATCAAAACGTTTGCGTAAGAGTTTTCGACCACTTTTTAGCTCAATCCGACTCGTTGTGACAGGTTTTCCGGGTTCTGCATCAACCAGGGAAACATATTTCTGTTGGTTGGCTTCAGCAAAACTATAGGCCAGAGGACTTCCGGTATAAACCACCGGTGCACTACTTCCCCTTACTTCCTGGTACCGGTGCAAATGCCCGAGCGCTGTATATTGTATGTTTTCAGGGATGTCGGAGGTAAAAACTGGTTGAGCTCCGCCCACGTAAAGAATTGGTTTTTCATCTTCCGGCTCCTCCGGCATCGTTGCACCTTCCTGCATCATGAAGAGGTGGGTGACGAGCATGTTAACGCCCTGATCATCGCAATATTTATTTGCGGTTGCCTGCCAGGAATCCTTTAGAACCTGTCGCAAAGTAGCCTCTTTGTTGTCAGGGGCCAGAAACGTTTTCAACCGTAGCTCATTGGCATAAGGGGTTGTCACAATTCTAAGTGGAGGATGGTTTCCCGGTAGCCGGATTTCCATAAATCCCTGATCGGAACAGCTGATTTGCAGGCCGCTTTCAAGGGAGAAAGGAGGGATTTCCGAATTGGGATAACCTGTGAAAATAATGCCACATTCCCTGGCCAGAGGATCGGGCGCTTCAATTCTGTCAGGCGAATCATGATTACCGGCAATCGCAATAACTGCCCTTTGTCCGTCATTGGCAAGACGTTTCAGGCTTTTATAGAAAAGTTCGACTGCCTCAGTAGATGGATTAAATGTGTCAAACAAATCCCCGGCAACCACGATGGCATTTACTGCCTCATTGTCGGCGATTTCGCATATTTCATTAAGCACCTCTTTTTGTTCTTCCAGTCGGGAAAAATTTTCGAGCCGCTTTCCCAGATGCCAGTCGGATGTATGGAGAATCTTCATGGATTTTTCCTTTTTGTGTTGCTAAATACAAAGATAATTTTTTTCAATTGCAGGGCTCTGTTGCCACTAATAATAAGAAAATAGGTGTCAGATAATAAATGAAATAAGAAACCATTATGAAACAACTTTATTTTATGGCTGTTGCTCTTTTTAGCATTTTGTTGGTAGCAAGTTGCAATACTTCCGGTGCCAAAGATGAGAAAACACAGGAAACAGCTGAACCGGCAGCTCCTATAACCGAATCTTCTGTTCAAGAAAACAAAGCTGCTGAGACCACGCCTCAGAAAGTGGAAGAAACCCCATCTACTTCAAATACTTTGGATGCTGAGCCATTCGACTACCTTGAGAAACTGACGGTTCTCGAAAGTGATTATATGACTGTCGAAGTTAAATATAATGCTTTACAAGCTGAAGTGTTTAATAAGTATGTATCCGAGTTGCCCGACAATGATCCATTCTACTATTCGGAAGAAGGTCCTTCAATGATGAATGTCAAAGTTTTAAAAACTAAAATTTCCCCTTCCGGTCCTGATTATTATTTGATTTTTAGCCCGGGACCTTCTGCCGATCCTTCATTTGTATTTTATAAAGAGGGGGAATATGAGAAAGCTGCATTTTATGTTATGGGACTTAATGTTTACATTCCCGGAAACGGAAATGTTTATGTGGAGGGACATACCAATAATACATTCAATCAGCGACGAAAATTTACGCTTGCGAACGGAGAATTTGTGGAAGCAGAGCAACCTTTTTATTACGTAGGGTTAAAAACCCGGACTCTTAAACCTGTGGAACTTTACAAATCAAAAAATCTTTCGAAGGTGATCGCGAATTTACCTGCTGATTATTCCATTGAAGTTTTAATTAATGATCCCGAAAACTCCTCTATGTTTTTGGTGAAGACTGATTTTGGCCTTACCGGATGGATTGAAATTCCCGGAGAATATATGTTTGGTGGTAACGAGTTGATTGAAGGCATCTTTTACGCCGGAGATTAGGCTTTATTATTATTGATTTAAGGGGAAGAGGCTGTCC
>DHQK01000084.1:0-3191 GCA_002411085.1 Marinilabilia sp. UBA5340
GAATGAAGATATTTGCGAAAAATACAGGATTATTTTTACTGTGGCTGGCCGGTCTGGTCATCTTTTCGCATGAAATTATTCCTCATCATCACCATTTTCATTCGGTTTATACCTCTTCACATTTTAATCATCATGAAGATTGCGAGCAAACGCACGAAGGGGATGAGCCGTTTGATGGCTCTGATTATCATTGTCATGCATTTAATGACATCACTGTAGAGCGACAATCACCGGTGAAAATTGAACAGCCACCAGTGGCGACCTTTCCCGGTTTTCTGTTGCATATTTATTGCCGACTGACTTTGTCGAAATAAGGGAAGCCTGGCCGTATTATTTGGATTTTGAGGCTTCCGATTCCGATCTCTATATTCTGCATGCTGCCCCAAGGCGCGGGCCTCCTTCAGCTTAATTTTCTTCTTTTATTGCTAGGACCTTTGGTGCTCCATTGCTGATGCTATGCAGCAAATTGGATTACTGATGGTTTCTCTATCATTCTTATTTCTATGAGGTGACAGGCCTTGTGCTGTGAGGGCTATATCTATTTAAAGCTCCGGGCTTTGCTTGTTGCTAAATATTACAATTGTAGCTATATGATCAATAAAATAATTGCCTTTTCAATAAAGAACAAGTTTATTGTGGGGCTTTTTATCCTGGCCTGGATCGGGTGGGGACTGTATGCGATGCTTCATTTACCACTCAATACAGTACCCGATCTTACCAATAACCAGGTAAAAGTCACCACTTATGCTCCCGATCTGGCAACCGAGGAGATTGAACGATTAATTACCTATCCTGTGGAACTCGAGATGGGGAATCTTCCCGGCTTAATTGAGATACGTTCCCGTTCGAAGTTTGGATTGTCCGATATTACCTTGGTTTTTGAGGACGACATGGGGATGTACAAGCCGAGACAACTGGTATCCGAAAAGTTAAAAGGAATTTCGGGCAAATTACCGGAAGGGGTTGGAGAGCCCTCCATGGGACCACTTACAAGTGGCTTGGGAGAAATTTATCAGTATGTGATCAGTGCCAAAGATGGTTATGAAGATCAATATTCAGCGACTGACCTGCGGGAGATTCAGGACTGGGTTGTGAAAAAGGAACTGATTAACATCCCGGGCGTGGTGGGAGTCAATACCATGGGCGGTTACCTGAAACAGTATGAGGTAGCCGTAAATCCCGATCGTCTGCGTAGTTATGGAATTACCATTGTCGATGTCTTCGAGGCCCTGAAAAAGAACAATGCCAATACGGGCGGTAGTTATATCGAGAAAAACCGACGGGCTTACTTTATTCGCGGAGAAGGCCTAACGACTTCTCTGGACGACATCCGTTCAACGGTTATTCAACTCCATGGAGATACCCCGCTGAGCATTGGCGATGTGGCCGATGTGCAGTTTGGTCATGCGCCCCGTTTTGGTGCTTTCACCTACAATGGAAAAGGGGAGGCTGTCGGTGGAAAAATAATGATGTTGCGTGGCGAAAACCCCGCTGAGGTAATCGCCAATGTGAAGGATCGGTTGCCCCGCGTGGAGGAAGCATTGCCAGAAGGCGTTCAAATTGAGCCTTTTCTGGATCGATCCACGCTGATTAAAGATACCACTGCCACTGTAATTGAGAATCTTGTGCTGGGTGCTTTGATTGTTATTTTTGTGTTGGTTTTTCTGATGGGAAATCTGCGTTCAGGGTTGATTACTGCATCGGTAATTCCGCTTTCCCTGCTTTTTGCCCTGGGTGTGATGTATTCATTCAATTTGTCGGCCAACCTGATCAGTCTGGGAGCGGTTGATTTTGGTATCATTATCGACGGAGCCGTGATTATCGTTGAGTTTGTGGTCTTTCAGATTAGCAAGCGGATGCGGCATCTGCAGCAATTGACCGGAAGTGGATTGAAGCAAAAGATCAATGAGATTTCCGGATGGGCGTCAGGCAGAATGATGCGAACAGCCATATTTGGTCAGTTGATTATTCTGATTGTTTTTGTTCCTATCCTGACGCTCACCGGGCAGGAAGGAAAGATGTTTCGGCCCATGGCCATTACTTTCGGAACAGCTCTTATCGGTGCGATGATCTTGTGTCTGACTTATGTTCCCATGATGGCCGCCTGGTTTCTGAGGCCCGAAAAGAGTAATAAACCGGGGCTGGCAGATAAAATTATCGGTAGTATTCGCCGTGGATACCAGAAAATGCTGGGTACGGCTCTGCGTTTCAGATATGCTGTTACGGCTGGTATTGTGGCACTTTTTGTGGTTGCAGTAATCCTCTTTAGCAGTATGGGAGCAGTGTTTATTCCCCAGCTTGATGAAGGAGATTTTGCTATTCATCCTCTGTTGCAGCCCGGCACCTCGCTTTCCGAAACGGTGGAGATCAACACAAAGTTGGAGAAAGTGCTGATGGAGCATTTCCCCGATGAGGTGGAGCAGGTGGCAACCAAGATAGGAACCGGTGAGATTCCTACGGATCCCATGTCGCTGGAAATGGCTAAAATGATTATTAATCTGTCGCCCAAAGATCAGTGGGTGAGGGCTGAAACCAAGGATGAACTGGAAGCCCTGATGAAGAAAGAGATGTCTGCCGAAGTGCCGGGCGTTAGTTTCTTTTTTGCCCAGCCCGTGGAGATGTTGTTCAACCACTTGCTGACGGGTTCTTCTGCCGATGTGCTGTTAAATATCTATGGTGAAAATCTGGATACTTTGTTTCATTATGGTAATGTGGCCCGCGCAATAATTGAGGATATTCCGGGTGCTGGAGACCTCAATGTGCAGAAAGTAATTGGCTTGCCGCAGTTGGTGGTACGCTACGATCGCGATCAGCTGGCGCGTTACGGATTGGATATTGAAACAGTCAACCGGACTATCCAGTCGGCTTATTCCGGAGCCAAAGCAGGTATCGTTTACGAGGGGGAGCGTCAGTTTTCTCAGGTTGTGCGACTTGCGGATGATTATCGCAACAATCCCGATGCCATTGGGGATTTGTACCTGAAAAGGCCTAACGGAGAGCAGGTGCGTTTGAGCGAAGTGGCTGATATCAGGATGCAGGCCGGGCCCGCTGCCATCTCTCGTGAAGGAGTGAAACGAAAACTGGAAGTGGATATCAATATTGATGGCCGGGATACGGAGTCTTTTGTGGAGGAGGTGCAGCAAGAACTGGATAAACGTCTGAACCTGCCCAAGGGATACAATGTTTCGTAT
>DHQK01000084.1:3320-6919 GCA_002411085.1 Marinilabilia sp. UBA5340
GGATACAATGTTTCGTATGCCGGAGACTTTAAGAGTTTGCAGAGTGCCAAACAGCGACTTTCCTGGGTGGTTCCGCTGGTGCTGGCCTTTATTTTTGTGCTGCTCTATTTCACTTTTGGCTCCTCCCGTCAGGCGCTGTTGGTCTTTTCGGCAGTCCCGCTGGCTGCTATTGGGGGTGTTTTCTCCTTATGGTTTCGCGGAATGCCTTTCAGTATCTCTGCGGGGGTGGGGTTCATAGCCCTGTTTGGAATTGCAGTGCTCAACGGAGTGGTACTGATGAGTTTCTTCAATGAACTGAAAGCCGAAGGAATGAGCAATCCTTTCCGACGGGTTTATCACGGTACTGATATGCGATTGCGACCAGTAATTCTGACTGCGCTGACTGATGCGCTGGGTTTTCTTCCCATGGCCATATCCACCTCTTCGGGTGCCGAAGTGCAAAGGCCGCTGGCCACAGTGGTGGTGGGAGGCCTGATTACAGCCACTTTGCTGACATTGTTCCTTTTGCCGGTGATTTACACTTTTAAAGGACAAAAAATACGCGTGCCTTCCCTGTCTGCGGTACTCGGCAAAACCAATTCAAAAAAACGTAGCCGAATGAAACGAACTTTTTCAATTTTGCTGATTGCCTTGTTGTCGCTTCCTGTGATGGGGCAGCAAAACTCAGCCTTATCTCTGGATCAGGCGATACAGATGGCAATGGAAAACCATCCGGGTATTCGTTCGGGACAGTTGATGATAGAACAAAGTCGGGCAGAGCAATGGGCGGCCTTTGATTTGCCGGATACCAAACTGGCCTTCGAAAACGAAAATGAGGGGAGTGGCCGTCAGACCTGGTCGATGGAGCAGGAATTCAGCAACCCGCTGGAGTATGCGGCACGCGGAAAACTGGCAAATAAAAGAACAGACAGGGCACGGACAGCATTGTTACAGATGCAGGCTGCCTTGACCCGCGAAGTGAAAATGGCCTATAATGAAGTTCTTTTTGCCCGACAAAAACTTTCTTTGATGCAGCAATTCCGGGAGCAATTTTCAGATCTGAGTAAAGCCGGAGAATTAAAGTATCAAACCGGCGATATTTCTTATCTGGAAAGTGTGTCGGCACGCTCCAAATTTAAGGAGATCGTTCAGCAAATGGAAAAAGCCCGAAGGGATTATCAAAACAGTTTGAATCGTTTGCAGGAGGTGGTCTTTTCGGAGGAGCCGGTAATGGTTCGGGATTCGGTCCTGACGGAGTTTGATTTTTCTCTTGATTCGTTGGAGTCGATGTCATTTGAAGGACATCCGGGTTTGAATGTGTCACAGCAGGATTTGTCGGTGGCCAAAGCCCAATGTAAGATGTTGCGATCAGGTTCCTGGCCCGATCCTTTTGTGCGTTTCAGTAAGACAGATGTGAATGGCGGAGATGGGTTTAATGCTTTTGAGGTAGGAATCAAATTTCCCATTGACATCTGGGGCGAGAGCGGCAAAAATAAGAGTGCACGCCTTGAAGCTGAAATTGTTTCTGAGCAGCATCGTGCTTATGAGCAATCTGTGGAGATAGGTTTTCTGAATTTGCGCAATGACCTGAAGAATCTGCGTCAGCAACTTCAATTCTTCCGGGAGAGTCGCCTCAAAGAAGCCGGTTTGATCGATAAAAATGCCCGTCTTCAGTATGAGGCAGGAAACATTGATTATCTGCAATATGTGCAGTACTTCGATCAGGCAACAAATATAAGACTGGAATATCTGGCAGTTCTCCGCGACTACAATAATGTAGTTGCCCGGCTGGAGTATATGACCGGAGAATAGAGGTTATTAAGCGAAATATAATGAACAAGAAATACAGAATCATGAAGATAAGAATATTAAATAAAATCGTTTTACTGCTGATGGCAGGAGGAATGTTGCTTTTACCTGCCTGCGGAGGATCGGCCCATACTGATCATTCCGGCCATAGTGCAGATGCCCATTCCGAAGAGGAGCACGATGCACATGAAGGTCATAACCATGAGCCCGGCAGCCTGGAGGCCGTCAAAGAAGAATTGGCAGAAAATCAGGTGTTGGTTACCCCGCAGCAAATGAAAAGTGTGAATATTGAAACAGGGCATCCCTCACTGGAAAAACTTTCTGATGTAATAAAGACTTTTGGAAATGTAGCGTTGCCACCGGCCTCCGAGGCTTCTGTAAGTCCGTTTATCGGAGGTGTAGTGACAAATATCCGTGTAATTGAGGGAGATCGGGTGCAAAAGGAGCAGGTGCTTGCTTACATCGAGCATCCTGATGTACTTGCGCTTCAGCAGGATTACCTGAAGGCTATGAATCAGGACAAATATCTGAATCAGGAATATAACCGGCAGAGTCGCTTGCTGCGCGACAGTGTTAATGCGGCCAGAACTTTTCAACGCATAGAGGCGGAGTACAATAACAACCGTGCGCAGCTGCAAAGTCTGAAGCAGCGGCTCCAAATGATTAATATTGCTGCTGAGGGAATTAGCCCTGAGAATATGAGTGGCCGTTACCCTTTGCTGGCGCCTGTTTCCGGATATGTGAATGCGGTAATGGCAAACAGTGGCGTGTTTGTGCCGGCGGAAAAAGAGGTTTTTCATGTGGCTGATTACCGTCAGGTACATCTTGACCTGAAGGTCTATGAAAAAGACCTTCCCCTTATAGAAGAAGGTCAGCCGTTGACTTTCAGGCTGGCCAACAATTCAGTAGCTGATGTGTTGCGTGGAACCGTGTTGAAAAAATCTAAACGATTCGATCCGGAAGCCCGGACTGCGTTGGTTCATGCTGAAATAACCGACCGGAATGATGAATTGCTGCCGGGAATGGCTGTGGTGGCTTATATTCAGAATGGCGAGGAAGCTGTTTGGGCTTTGCCCGAAGAGGCCATTGTGGCTGCTGAAGGAAAACATTTTGTCTTTCGGGTGGTGGAAGAACCACATGAGGATGAACATTCTCATGAATCCCATGTGGGGCATGAGCATGCCGAAGAGACTGGTCATGAGCATGGTGAAACACATGATCATGAAGAAGAAGGACAGCATGCCGAATATGTGATTTTTGAGCGCATAGAAGTGATGACTGGTGTCTCGCAGGCAGGAATGACCGAGGTAATGCTGGATGATGAGCATCTGCAAAAGGCAGCATTTGCTGTGAATAATGCAGAAGCCTTAATGTCGGAAATGAAGAAGGGAGGTGCCGGAGGGCATCACGGACATAATCACTAAGGGCAAAGCGCATGGGGCAGAGGGCATGGAGTATGGGGCAGAGGGCTAAGTGCTAAGCGTATGTAGCAAAGGGGAAAGGTGCACTGAGTATGGAGTGCCTTCTCCCTGAAAAAGAGAGTAGCTTGGTAGAGAATGAATGACAAGATTGATGATGAATTCTCGGCAGGGGTGACAGAAAATGTATTTGCAGGTGTCACCCCATCCGGGGCTTATATCATATATTGAACAATCTATCTACCAAACTGTCACCCCATCCGGGGTTGTCCTATTTTACCAGCAAAAATGGATGATTTTCGCATTTATCAATGGAAAAGAAAATGCTGAAATGAATGTACTCCTCAAGCTGTCTGTTCCAGCCCCGGCGGGGCGATAGTTTGGTAGCAATGG
>DHQK01000084.1:7092-7263 GCA_002411085.1 Marinilabilia sp. UBA5340
GGCGATAGTTTGGTAGCAATGGTGTTGTAATGCATGGAAAAGCCCCGGTAGGGGTGACACCTTGATGAAAAATCTAATGGAAGGCTTATTATAAAAGGATACGATTAATCAATGAAAAAGCTGAAAGAAACCTGCTCAGCCGCATGGTACATGGGGCACAGTGCATGGAGC
>DHQK01000223.1:0-217 GCA_002411085.1 Marinilabilia sp. UBA5340
GGGGGGATTGTCCTGATCCGGGGATGGGACGTGAAGCTGTGGATCGAAAAACGCTTCGACTTACCAATGAATATCTGGCACAGCGGGTTTTTGAGGCTAATCCCAATACCATTCTTGTTTTGCAGAGTAGTTTTCCCTATGCCGTCAATTGGTCGCAGGAAAACTTACCTGCCATTGTACATCTCACCCACAACGGGCAATCCACCGGCAGGGCGAT
>DHQK01000223.1:401-949 GCA_002411085.1 Marinilabilia sp. UBA5340
CCACAACGGGCAATCCATCGGCAGGGCGTTGGCGGATGTGCTGTTTGGCGATTACAATCCCGGAGGGAAACTTACTCAAACCTGGCCTAAGTCTGAAGAGCAGCTTCCGGATATGATGGAATATGATATCCGTAAAGGGCATACATATATGTATTTTAATGGAGAACCGTTATATCCTTTTGGTTACGGATTGAGTTATACTTCTTTCCAATGGCAGGATCTCAGTATCGACAAGTCTTCTGTGAAAAGGGAAGAGGAGAAAGTCCTGGTTACCATTAAACTTAAAAACACGGGGGCAATCAAAGGAGATGAGGTGGTTCAAATATATGCTTCTTTTCCTGAGACTTCAGCCAGACGCCCGGATAAGGCACTGAAAGGCTTTAAGCGGGTTACTTTGGAGCCGGGAGAATCGAAAAATGTGCAGATTGCTGTAAAACTGGATGATTTGGCTTATTATGATACAGAAAAAGATCGTTTTGTAATAGAACCCGGGACGGTAAAAATTCTGGCCGGTGCTTCATCGGCTGATATTCAATTGAAAGATCAGT
>DHQK01000223.1:1222-5729 GCA_002411085.1 Marinilabilia sp. UBA5340
TTCAATTGAAAGATCAGTTTGTAATTGAGGAATGATAGCTGTGTTGCCGTTTTTTGACGATTTCGGTGACAGGGAAAGTTGATTTAATAGATTGAAATTTTGACGATAGTGGGGCGGATGAGATAATGTTCTCTTTCTGCCCCACTTTTTATCTGTTTGAAAGCAATTTTTACAATTTGAAATTGATGGGTAGAGCGTAGCTGACGGCCACTTTTTTCCCACGTTGTTTTCCAGGAGTCCATTCCGGCATGTTTTCTATTACCCGGATTGCTTCTGCTTCAAGAGACGGGTGAACCTTTTTGAGGATTTTTATTTGGTCTGTTTTGCCTCCGGGGGTCACTATAAACGAAATATATACTCTTCCTTCAATTCTTTGTTTTTTGGCTTCTTCCGGGTATTTCAGATTGGTGGCAATGTATTTGTGCAAGGCTGCATCACCTCCCGGAAACCGGGGCATTTCTTCGACTACGAAGAAAATGGGTTCTCCGTTGTACGTAGGTTGCTTAGGTACTGCCTGCTCAGCTTTATCCCGGATGGTTTTATCTACAGACTGAATCTTTTTCTCTTTCGAAGTAATCAGAATCACCCCGTTTTTCCCTTCATCTCCATACTTTTCAGTGGCTGATTTGTCCTTTAATACTTTAATAGATTCAATTCTTTCGGGTGAAATCTCACTTAACGTTTCGAAAGGAACCTTTTTTCCATCCAGGTAGATGATGGGATTGTTCTCAGGGGATGTTTTTCCGTTCGACCGAATGGATATGTTCAGATCTTTCTGTATCGTATCTCTTCGAAGCAGAACTACCATCTCTTTATTGAATTCGGGTTGTTTTGTTTCAGTTTTGAAGCCCACAAAAGAGAATGCAACTTCAGCGTTATTGGCAACATTTTCAATTTTAAACTTTCCGTTTTTATCGGTAACGGCTCCGGTGGTGGTGTTAACAATAACCACGGATGTTCCGGGAAGTGGATCTCCGTTTTCCTTAATCACCTTCCCTTCAATGGTTTTTCTTCTGGTTTGTTGTACCCGGATATTATTCTCCAGCCTTTTCAGGCTGGCTAATTCATTCCGACGATTTGAATTGTTGTTAACTTCCGGTGTTGAAGTTTTAACCGGCATTGGTGCCCCTGTTGTTGATGGATTTGAAAGTCTTGTCTCTGCAATAACATTGTCAGCAACCGCAATTTCTGAAGACGTTCCCACTTTATTAACTTTTTCCGGGAATGTGCTGGCAATCGTTTCATAGATATATTCCGGTTCAGAGAATGCATAAAAAATGCAGGCGATTACCGGAAGAATAATGAGTAATTTCATTTTCCGGATGACAGGTATGGATGTATTTTTCATCATGATAAATCGTTTTTTGTTGAGTGAATAACTGAATGAATGCCCCAGTCTGATTGCTTCATCGCCCAGTAACTGGTTGATGAGAATGGCTTTGTAAACTGCCGGATCCGACGTGTTTTTTAAAGCCGCGCGATCGGCAAGGTACTCATGGTTTTGTCTGATAAATTGACCATAAAACCAGGCCATGGGATTAAACCATTGAATGGTTCGTAACAGTTCGGTCAAAATCAAATCAATCCAGTGATATTGCCGGATATGAGCTGATTCATGAGCCACAATCTCCTGAAATTCTTTCTCTGTAGATGAAGGATTGACAATAATGTATGAGAAAAAAGAGAAAGAATGCCGGAATATTCCGGTTTTAACCACTTTCAGGTTGTTTTGATATTTGACTTCAGAGTGTCTGATGGTTCTGAAAACCGTCAGGGTTTGGATCGCAATTTTCAAAAGAAAAAACAATGCTCCCGTTACGATGATGGCTGCCAGTACGAAATCCCATGAGATTGATTGATCCTGGATTGTCTGTGTCGTCTGTGCTGACATGCTTTCGGCAGTGAAAGGGATCGGCGTTAACGGGACTGTTACAGGATACCGGATAGTAATCAAAGGGAATATAATTGCAGACAACAGACCGGTAAGCAGAAACAGTCGATTAAGCACGAAGAAACGTTCGTTGCGCAAAACGAGGAAGTAAATCAACCCAAAAACGATGAGCCAGAGGGACGATTTTATCAAATACGATAGTAAAGCTTCCATAATATGTATCATTTATTCTTTTTTCTGTTCAGTTCTTTTTTTGTTTCTTCCATGAGTTGTTCCAACTCCTCAATGGAGAGATCTTTTTCTTTGGCAAAAAAGGAAGCCATAGCCGGGAATGAATTGTTGAAATACTTTTTCATTACCCCGAAGAGTTGGCTTTTTGAGTACTCTTCTTTTTTTACAATCGGATGAAATACGTGCACATTGCCAAATGTTTTATGACTGGCATATCCTTTTTTTTCGAGAATCCGAACGATTGTAGATACCGTATTGCGCGCAGGCCGGGGTTCCGGGAATTTTTCACGAATATCGCGAACAGCGCCTTCGCCCAGTTCCCACAATATTTGCATTACTTGTTCTTCTGCTTTCGTCAGTTGCATATTTTTTCATTTTTTGTCAATCCTTCATGACAAACATACGACTAAAAAATTAGTCGGTCAAGTTTTTATCTAATAAAACGACTAAAAACATAGTCATTGCTTTTAAGTCATTAAAAATAAGGGTTCTAAAAAATGTTTAAAAAACAGAGCCTGAAGGGCTCTTATGCTTATAGGTGTTCGCAATTAAAAAATATCGACGCTGAAGGTGTAGGATATGGGTTTATTGATTCTTAGAAATGCCTGTTCACACAAATCTTTTTACGAATTCTGTCAAACAATAGGTGAATTTTATACTTTGATAGAATATTTAATAAAATAGACCTATTTTTGAAAAAAACATAAAGAAAATCTGCTTTGTTATGAAGAAAATTGGAGTTAATCTGTTGTTGCTGATGTTTTTATTGGCTTCATCAGTTTATGGGAAAAAGAATGAAATGGTGGAGGTTGTTTCTCCCGACGGCAGCTTAAAAGTTTCCATTGCTGTCACCGATGAAATTACCTGGAGTCTTGAAGTGAATGACAATCTGGTAGCCGGGCCTTCTGCCATTGCACTGGAAGTGGAGGACTACGGAATCTTTGGAGAAGAACCTGTTTTGAGAAATTCTTTTCCCGGTTCCCGAAACGAGATTATTGAAACTTCCTTCTATAAGAAATCGAAAATCAGCAATCAATATAATGAGTTGAATATGATTTTCAGAGGTGGGTATAGCTTAATCTTCAGAGCTTATAATGATGGGATAGCCTACCGGTTTGTTACATCGATAAAGGAAGAAATTAAAATAAAGAGTGAGAAAACGGAGTTCGTTTTCCCGGATGCCTCGGAGTTTTATGTTCCTTACGTGCGTGAACCGGTTGGACGTTACCAGGTTTCTTTCGAAAGTACTTATGATGTTTTAGGGCTGGACGAAATAAATGCAGATTCATTAATTATAACTCCGCTTTTGGTGAAAAACAACGATGGGAGTTCTTTAGTGATTAGTGAAGCTGATTTGGAAGATTATCCCGGAATGTTTCTGGCACTGAATGATGATGCAACAGGTTTTGAAGCTGAATATGCCCGTTATCCCCTTGAAGAAGAACAGGGTGGACACAATAATCTTCAGTCTTATGTTACCAAAAGGGCGGATTTTATTGCCAAAACTCATGGAAATCGTGCCTACCCCTGGCGAATGATTGCAGTGGGTAAGAATGATGCAGAATTGCTGGACAATGATCTGGTCTATAAACTGGCTTCTCCTTCCCGAATTGAAGATACTTCCTGGATCAAACCAGGAAAAGTGGCCTGGGACTGGTGGAACGACTGGAATATTTACAATGTGGATTTCAGAGCAGGAATCAATACCGAGACTTACAAGTATTACATCGATTTTGCTGCAGAAAAAGGAATTGAGTATGTAATTCTTGACGAGGGCTGGTCCGAAAGTACCAATCTCTTGAATGTGGTGCCTGAGATTGACCTACAGGAAATTGTTGATCATGCCCAATCCAAGGGAGTGGATATTGTACTTTGGGCCGGATGGTTGCCTTTGAATCAGAAAATGGACGAGGTTTTTGAAAAATACTCAGAAATGGGCGTCAAAGGGTACAAAATTGACTTTATGAATCGTGACGATCAAAAAATGGTCAATTTTTATTATAAAACTGCGGCAAAGGCGGCCGAATATGAGCAGTTTGTGCTGTTTCATGGTGCTTACAAGCCTACTGGTTTGCACCGGACCTATCCCAATGTTTTGACCTATGAAGGGGTTTTTGGTCTGGAGCAGGTCAAGTGGACCGAATACGACAATTTTCCCGAGTATGATGTGACAGTGCCATATATCCGCATGCTTGCCGGCCCTATGGATTATACTCCCGGGGTTATGGAGAATGCCAATCGTTTCAATTGGCGTGCTGTGCACAGCGATCCCATGAGCCAGGGTACAAGGGTTCACCAGTTGGCCATGTATGTGGTATTCGATTCTCCGTTTTCTATGCTGTGCGATAATCCTACCAACTATCTTCGTGAGCCGGAGAGTGTGGA
>DHQK01000223.1:6030-7148 GCA_002411085.1 Marinilabilia sp. UBA5340
GGCGATTATGTGGCTGTGGCACGACGTAAAGGTGATACCTGGTACGTGGGAGCTATGACCGACTGGAACGGCCGGGAGCTGGAACTTGACTTCTCATTCCTGGGTGATGGAGAATACCGCGCAACAGTTTTTGCCGATGGTGTTAATGCTGACCGGGCCGCTGTTGATTACACAAAGAAAACTATTTCTATTGGTAGTGGTGAGAAACTGTCTATTGAAATGAAGCCCGGAGGTGGTTGGGCTGCTATAATTGAACCCATCAGGTAGTGACAAAAGCATTTATGAATGATTAGATGCTAAGCTAAGTTCTAAAAAGGAATAGTTTTAATTCTTGAGGGAAATGGCAACTGGATTACTTTGTTAATCTATTTAATTTTTAATATGCAGTAAGGCTGTCTCCTTGGAGGGACGGCCTTTTTTGATTTTTTGAGGAGTTCAAATGAGGCAACCTTTCTGGTAGTGAGAGTTTTCCCAGATGGGGGTTGATATTCGATAAGTGTCATATTGGTAACAGATGGTATTACAAAAATTGGGAGAATGCCGGCATTTATAGTTGAGAAAGTCTTAGAAAAAGAAGTTGCTTCAGTTTCTACCAATTTTTTTTATTGATCCCTCAGAAACATCAATCTTAAGACCGTAAAACTATTTATCTTATTTTTGCCAATAAAGGAAAGGTATTTAAGCAGAAATGAACCTAAATTAAAACCGAAACGAATACAATGAAACGAATATTCAATCAAGCGACAATCCTGATTTTTGTAATGAGTTTCTCATTTTCAGTATTTGGACAGGAGGGGTATGACATAGTGGAAAAAGGCCAGCAGGTTCCGGCATTTACTATCAATATGGATGAGCAAAGCTTCAGTATAGAAGATTATGAAGGCAAAGTGGTGATGATTAATTTCTTTGCAACATGGTGTGGCCCCTGCCGTCAGGAAATGCCTTTCCTTCAGAAAAATGTATGGGAGAAATACAAAGATCACAGTAACTTTAAAATAATGTCAATTGGCCGCGGGCATACACATGGGGAGGTAGCCAGTTTTAAAGAAAAACAGGGTCTTGGTTTCCCGATGTATGGTGACCAGGACAAAAGTATCTACAGTAAATTTGCCAAAGGT
>DHQK01000223.1:7440-30311 GCA_002411085.1 Marinilabilia sp. UBA5340
ATGACTAATTGTTTTAACGAAAATCTTTTTTTTAGCTTTGCTGAAAAGTAAAACATTATGATGGACGTACTACTTAATCATCGCACAATCAGAAAATACACAGATCGACCTGTTGATGATGCTTTGCTGAACGAGATTCTTACCGCAGGCACTCGCGCATCTACCACCGGCAATATGCAGGTGTACAGCATTGTGGTTACCCGCGATGAAGCCATGAAAGAAAAACTGGCACCAACCCATTTTGGTCAGCCCGTTTTCAAAAATGCGCCGGTATCACTTACTTTCTGTGCCGACTTCAACCGGTTTAACAAATGGTGCCAACAGCGAAATGCCGAGCCGGGATATGATAATTTTCAATCCTTTGTGGCCGCTGCCATTGATGCACTGCTTGTTGCCCAGAATGTTTGTGTCGCCGCGGAATCCAAAGGCCTGGGCATTTGCTATCTGGGAACAGTCACTTACAATGCTGATAAAATCATCGATATCCTGAATTTGCCCAGAGGAGTGGTTCCCGTAGCCACCGTAACACTAGGCTGGCCTGATGAAGACCCGGTTCAGTCAGAACGTCTTCCGTTGGAGGCTGTTGTTCATCAGGAGACCTATAAGGATTATTCTGAGGAAGAGATCGATCGCTTGTACAAAGATAAAGAAGAGTTGGAAGCCAATAAGCAGTTTGTAGCCGAGAATAACAAGGAAACCCTGGCCCAGGTCTTTACCGATGTTCGTTATACCAAAGCCAATAATGAGCATTTCAGTAAAGTCTATCTCGACGTTTTGAAGAAGCAGGGCTTTCTCGATTAGAAGCTATTTTTTAGGACGATTTATAGCACCCGTGGGATTACCGACGGGTGTTTTTTTATGTCTTTACTATTCACTATTACTATACATAATATATACACCATAAATTTATAGGGTTGATATGGTTTACGTCCTTATGTCAACTTGTGGGCCTTATGTGTTTTGATAACTCCTTACTTCTTTTTGTTTCTCTCTATTGATTATAATTATCCATTATAAGCTCTTGCATAACAATCTGACTACTATTTGTTCCTGTCCCTTTGTTTTAGTATTTTAACAACTAATCTATATTTTTATATATATGAATATTGGAATATCTATTTTCATCTATTTAATTTGCACTCTCAATTAGTAATTCAGGTATTCATTTCGATGAAACCAGGATATTATTGAATCAATGTCCAATTAAAAGTGAAATAGCAAATATCCAATATTTATGAGAAAAATATTTTTAGGTGCTAAAATCAAATTTCTGATAGCAACACTGACGTTGTTACCTGCAACATTGAAGGCCCAACAGGATACTTCAAAAACCTGGACGCTGAATGAAGTCCTTGAAGTTGCAGAAGCCAACAACTGGGAACTTCAAAAGTCGGCTCAGGAAGTGTTGAGCCAGAAAGCGGAGTACCGGTCAACTTTGGCCACTTTTCTGCCCAGGATTAATCTGTCAGAAACCGTTACGCATACCAACGATCCATTGGCTGCTTTTGGTATAAAGTTGCAGCAGGAGATTGTTGCTCAGTCAGATTTTAATCCGGAGCTTTTGAACGACCCGGATGCTATTACAGATTTCAATCTGGGTGTCATGGTGGAACAGCCATTAATTAATCCTGATGCTTTTGCCGGAAGAAAGGCCATATCCCATAAACTCGAAGCCTCGAAACAGAAAGCGGCCCATCTGAAATATTACATCAAGTATGTAGTAAAGCAATCTTACTATGCCATTCAATTGGCTCAGTCTAAACAAAAAGTTTTGGAAGAAGCGCTGGAATATGCAAAAGAGAGCCGTCGCATTGCTCAAAACAATCTGGATCAGGGTTATGTGAATAAAGCTGATGTAATGGCTGCCAATGTTAGGGTGCTTGATCTGGAAGCCAAAGTAGAAGAAGCCCAGAATGATGTTGTTTCGGCCGGTCAAATGCTGGCTTTTCTTTTAGGAGAGGATATCGATAAGCAGATTGTTCCCGAAGAGGATCTTTCTAAAGTGCTCCTTACAGATGGTGCTTCCGATTATGATTTGAATAACCGGAGTGATATTCAAGCCATGTTGAGTGGTGTGAAAGCCCGAAACAATATGGTTACCATGCAAAAACTCAAATTTGTCCCCCGCCTTAATGCTTTTGGCGGATATAATTTCCATGGCGATGAGCTTACAGCTTTCGATGCTGAAAGTTGGGTAGTAGGGGCTAAGTTGCAATGGACTATTTTTTCCGGGAACAAAAACCTGGCATCAGTAAAGAAGGCAAAAGCCAATGCACATCTGGCCGAGATCAGGAAAAAAGAGTATGTGGACAAGAATCGGATGGAGTTCGATAAGGCACGAAGAAAATTGAAAGTAGCTGAGAGTTCGCTAAACACCAGTCAGCTTGCCGAAGAGCAAATTGAGGAAGCCCTCCGCATCAGGATGGATCGCTATAAGGAAGGTCTGGAGCGTACATCTGATCTATTGGCTGCGGAAGCTGCTTACTCACAAAAGCAACTGGAAAGGTTGAATGCACTTTTCAATTACAATAAAGCCGTTTTTTACCTTGAATATTTGATGGAAGCAGAATAGAAAAGGTTATTGACAATAAACAGATTTTACAATTATCGAGGAGCTTTCCTCAAACCTCAAAATAAACTTAAGTTATGAAGAATATATCCTTACTAATATTAATGGTCGTCGGAGTATTGGCATCTTCCTGCTCCGGATCGGAGAATGAAAAAACAGCGCAAGCCGGTGTAAAGGTAAAAGCAGCTACCATTAAAGCATCCAGTAATCCTAAAGCTTACGATTACACCGGGATTGTTCAGGCTCAAAAGCAATCTACCGTTGCCACCCGCCTGATGGGACAGGTGGAACAAATATTGGTGGAAAAGGGTGATCAGGTAAAAAAAGGGGACCTTTTGGTATCTATTCGCAGTAATGCCATTGTAGCCAAAGAACAACAGGTCGAAGCGGGTATTGCTGAAGCTTCTGCTGCTTTCGAAAATGTTGAAACCAACTTCAAGCGTATTAAAATCCTTTATGGGAAGGAGAGCGCCACACAGAAAGAGTTTGACGATATCAAAGCCCAGTACAAAATGGTCAAAGCACGCTTGGAAGCTGCCAAACAACGTCGCAGGGAAGTGGACGAGATGTTGCAATATGCCAATATCCGTTCGCCCTATGATGGCATTGTGATTGACAAATTTGTGAATATTGGAGACATGGCTTCCCCGGGAATGCCGTTGCTGGCCATTGAAGCTCCCGGAGCTTTTGAGGTATTGTCGCGAATTCCCGAAAGTGAAATGAACCTTTGGTCTGTAGATGATACAGCCACGGTTAGGATTTCATCTGTTCAGGAAACCGTAAAAGGTGTTATCACTAATATTAGTCCCTCCAGTAAATTTTCGGGTCCTCAGTATGAAATTCTTATCGGATTAATTCCGGATGAGGACCAGGCTTCAATCATCAGATCGGGGATGTTTGCCAATGTGAAGTTGCATCATGGTACCGAAGAAGTGGTTGAAGTACCATCGGAGCTGATCGTGAAGAGAGGCCAGCTGACCGGTATCTGGATGGTGAGCCCGCAGGACAAAGCTCTCATGCGCTGGATTCGTCCCGGTAGGGAATTGAATGGTAAAACAGAAATCTTATCGGGGGTAAAATCCGGTGAAAGGTACATTACCCAACACGATGCCAGGTTATATGATGGAATATTAGTGGAGGTAGAATAGAAAATTTTGAGATAGAGGGACCTTTGAGCTATGTGCTTGGTTGCGATGCCTGATGTTTTATTTAATTCCGATGCTTCGGGAAAATCTAAATAACCATCGATAGAAGGGATTTCCAAGATGCCCTTATATGCCTGATATGTTTCAACTCCCAACCTCTATCATCCAATCCCTAACAATCTAACAGTCGGTAACAAAGAAAATTTTATATAATGAAGACAGGTATAGCCGGAACAATAGCAAAACTATTCATCAACTCCAAGCTTACACCTCTGCTCATGGTGGCATTCCTGTTAATAGGAGCTTATAGTTCTTATTTAACACCACGTGAGGAGGAACCTCAGATTGATGTTCCCATTGCAGATATATTTGTAAGGTATCCCGGGGCCAGTCCGGGAGAAGTGGAGGCCAGAATTACCAAACCACTGGAAAAGGTGATCTCCAATGTCACGGGAATTGAATATGTGTATTCCACTTCATCTCCCGGTGGGGCAATGATGATTGTGCAGTTTTATGTGGGTGAAGACATAGAGCGAAGCCTCGTGAAAATGTACAACGAGATTATCAAAAATATGGATAAAATGCCTAAGGGTATTTCTATGCCTTTAATAAAGACCCGCTCCATCGATGATGTTCCTGTATTGGGACTGACCCTGTGGAGTGAGAATTATTCTGATTATCAACTCAGGCGGCTCGCCCAGGAACTGAATTCCGAGATTGAAAAGGTGAATGAAGTAGCTGAAACCAAGGTGATTGGTGGCCGAAGTAGAAGTGTACGGGTGGTTCTCGACAGGGAAAAGATGGAGGCCTACCATATTGACCCTTTGATGATCAGTCAGCAAATCAATCAGTCTAATAAACAGGTGACATCAGGAGACTTCAACAAGAATGATGAAGCCATTAATGTGAAAGCGGGTAGTTTCTTCGAATCGGCACGTGAGTTGAAAAATCTGGTAGTAGGCGTTCAAAACGGACATCCGGTTTACCTGAAACAGGTTGCTGAGGTGTCGGACGGACCTGAATTGCCCGAAACCTACGTCTCTTTTGGTTACGGAATGGGAAAAAAGGAGAAGCTGAAAAAAGCCCCCGGCGATTATCCTGCTGTAACCATTTCGGTGGCTAAGCGCCGTGGAGCAGATGCTATGCGTGTTTCAGATCAGATTTTGGATAAAGTCGATCATCTTCGCAATGACCTGATTCCGGCTGATGTAAATGTGGACATTTCCCGAAATTATGGAGCCACTGCTTCTCACAAGGTAGGGGAGTTGTTGATGCACCTTCTGGGGGCCATCGTGGCAGTGACATTTGTTGTGATGCTGGCCATGGGCTGGCGTGGTGGTCTGGTGGTATTCATATCTGTGCCTATTACATTTGCACTCACGCTCTTTAGTTATTATTTCCTCGATTATACACTCAACCGGATTACGCTTTTTGCTCTGGTATTTGTGACCGGTATTGTAGTGGACGACTCCATCATTATTGCTGAAAACATGCACCGGCACTTCAAGATGAACCGGATGCCCCCATGGCAGGCGGCGATACGATCTATCGATGAGGTGGGTAACCCTACCATTCTGGCCACATTTACAGTGATTGCCGCTGTGATTCCCATGGTGTTTGTAAGTGGTCTGATGGGGCCATATATGAGTCCGATGCCCATAGGGGCCTCTATTGCTATGATGTTGTCGCTTATTATTGCACTGGTGGTAACGCCATGGTTGGGCTTCAGATTGCTTCGGCACATTGACAAGAAAGAGGATAAGCCCTATAAGCTTGAGGAAACCGGCATTTATCGCCTCTACAAGCGTTCTATGATGCCGTTGATCGATTCTAAATGGAAGCGCTGGGGATTTTTAGGGGGTGTTACGGTATTGTTGATGGGCTCTATGTTGTTGTTTGCCCTTAAGGTAGTGACTGTTAAAATTTTGCCTTTCGACAATAAGAACGAATTTCAGGTGGTGGTGGATATGCCCGAGGGGACAACTCTTGAACGTACCGCCATGGTAACCAAAGAGATTGCAACTTATTTGAAGCAGGATAAGCTGGTTTCTGATTACCAGACTTATGTTGGTACTGCTGCCCCTATCAATTTCAATGGTCTGGTACGTCACTACGATTTAAGAGAGAGCGATAATGTGGCCGACATACAGGTCAATTTGCTGCCTAAGGGGGAACGTGATCTTCAGAGTCACGATATTGCCAAAGCACTTCGTCCGGAGATTCAGCGGATTGCTGCCCGATACAATGCCAATGTGAAAGTGGTGGAAGTGCCTCCGGGACCTCCGGTGCTGTCCACACTGGTGGCCGAAATATATGGGCCCGACCGAGAGACACAGATTCAAATCGCCGAAAAGGTCAAAGCACTCTTGAGCAACACAGAAAATGTGGTCGATGTGGATTGGCAGATGGAGGCTGATCAAAAAGAATACTTTTTTGATGTTGATAAAGAAAAAGCCGCCCTTGCCGGGATTTCCACCGAGCAGGTGGTGGGTGCATTGAATATGGCCTTAAACGGACGAGAAGTTTCTATGCTCTACGATGAGGATGAGTACAAGCAGGTAGGTATCTCTTTACGTCTGGATGAGCAGCAACGAAGCAGTATTCAGGATTTGGAGAAGCTGAAGCTGATGTCACAAAACGGAACCATGGTACCGGTTGGGGATATCGTGAATATTGAAGAGAAAATAAAAGAGAAGAGTATCTATCGTAAAAATCAGAAGCGGGTGGTGTATGTTACCGCCGATGTGGCCGGAGAATTGGAGAGTCCGGTGTATGCAATGCTTGATATTTCTGAAAGACTCAAAAATATTGATATGCCTGAAGGTTATTCCCTTGGTGAATATTATAAAGGACAACCTCAGAAAGAAGACAATTACGGATTGAAGTGGGACGGTGAGTGGCAAATCACTTATGAGGTGTTCCGTGATTTGGGAACCGCTTTTGCAGTGGTGTTGGTCATTATTTATATGTTGATTGTGGGCTGGTTCCAAAACACCAAAGTGCCATTTGTAATGATGGTGGCCATTCCACTTTCGCTGGTGGGAATTATTCTGGGGCACATGATTCTGGGTGCTTTCTTTACGGCAACTTCCATGATTGGAATGATCGCCCTCGCGGGTATCATGGTTCGAAATTCCATTTTGTTGATCGATTTTGCGAATCTGCGTTTGGCCGATAATGTGCCGTTAAAGCAGGCAGTCATTGAAGCAGGAGCGGTTCGTACCATCCCTATTTTGCTGACAGCCGGAACCGTAGTTATTGGTGCCTTTGTGATTCTGTTCGACCCCATTTTTCAGGGATTGGCCATTTCACTGATGGGAGGAACCATTGCATCCACTTTCCTTACACTTATTATGGTGCCCCTTATTTTTTACATGTCAGAGAAAAAGCGGTATGAGGAGCCATCGAAATCAGAGAAAGATGAGGATAATGATGAATCTGAAGCCAGGTAGATTTTGGGTAGGTTATAGAGATTCTGTGACCGGTGACATAGGCAGATGAGCCTAAAAACAAGGTTGTTTTATCGAAAAATCGTCTTTGTCTGAATCTCACGCACGAAGTAAGTGAGATGAGTTCAGGCGATTTCGATAAAAGAACCGTAGTTTTTAGTGCGAAAGCTGGCTCAGTCTTGACCTTTTTTGATTACTTTTTTGTGTCAAGACAAAAAAGTAATTGGGGTTACAGGGGCAAAGCCCCTTAAAGTTATTATGTACAAGAGGATGCGGATGCGACTAAAAGATAGGGTTGCTGAATATCCCGGAAACCTCTAACAGCAAAAATCTAAATGATATGAAATTAATTGTAATCACCAGTCTTTATGAGTTCACCAAGGAGATAGAGCGTTTCCTTCGTGAAAAGAAAGTCCTTGCTTATTTCGAGATGGATGTTCAGGGGTTTAAGGTCTTTGAAGAGAATGAGAATTTCAAAGAAAACTGGTTTGTTTCAGGCCCGCATCAGCGGCCCACAAACTCTCTCGGGATATTTGCTTTTATTGAGAACCAAAAGGCCACTCAATTGATGCAGGCCCTTAAAGAATTTGATGAAGAGCATGGCAATATCCTGAATGCCTTTTCTGTGAATGTTGAGGAATCTGTATAAATTATTTAGGAGGTCGAAGTTCTGTCAATAAGTTGGCGTTAAGATATTTTTCAGTCTGGGTCTGGATGGGCTAAAGGTTGACAAAAGCAACCTTATGCTTTTTCTTGCATCTAATATATGGTTTTCTGTTACTTAATATTTATTATAGACCCATTATTATGATGATACATAGATCTATAGCTGTTTTATTGCTTGCAGGTTTGGTTGGCTGCAGTTGGTTCAATAATGACGAAGAACCTGTTCCAAAGGAATTAGAACTGAAATCGCTGGAAGTTCTGAAGGCCTCCGACCGTTTTGGATGGAATTTACTTGAAATTATTAACGATGGGGCTGATCCGGGAGAAAACGTGGTCATCTCTTCCTTAAGTGTGGCACAGGCTTTAGGTATGACTGCCAACGGGGCTGATGGTGAGACGCTTGAGCAAATGCTGGGAGTGATGCATTTCGATGAAGTGGAAGGACTAAACCATTCTTTTAAAAATATCCGGGAGGTATTGCAAACTGCTGATCCCAAAGTAGAATTGGAGATTGCTAATTCTGTATGGTACAAAGAGGAGTTGCCTGCGAAGGAAGAATTCAGTGAAACAGTAAAGGAATACTATAATGCGGCCTTTAGTGGAGTGGACTTTTCTGAAAAAACGGCTGCATTGGAGCGCATTAATGGGTGGGTGAATGATAAAACCAGAGGAAAGATACCTACTATTATCGATGAAATCAGTGATCAGCAATACATGTTTTTGATCAATGCTGTTTACTTCCTGGGTAGGTGGCAGGTACAATTCGATAAATCAGATACGAAAGAGGATAATTTTTATTTGTCTGACGGTTCTGTGGTTCAGGTTTCCATGATGAATCAGGAAGAAGACCTGGAGTTTTACGAAGATGATGATTTAAGCGTCGTGAAGTTGCCTTACGGAAACGGTTCTTTTTGCATGATAGTGGCACTTCCGGCTGGAGAGAGAACGGTCAATCAACTTATAGCAGACATGACCTCCGAAAAATGGGCTTCAATTATTTCCGGAATGAGTGAACGGAAGCTCGATCTTTATTTCCCACGCTTTGAGGTGGAATGTAAGTATGAATTGAACAACAGTTTGATGGAAATGGGCATGGAACTTCCTTTTTCTCCTGCTTATGCCGATTTTGACAATATGATTGATGCTCCGGTTTATATCAGTCAGGTGAATCACAAAACCTACATCAAAGTGGATGAAGAGGGTACCGAAGCAGCTGCGGCTACCAGTGTGGGAATGGAACTAACAGCGATAGGGCCACAAAAACCCCGGTTTCGGGTAGATCGACCCTTCTTTTTTGCCATTACAGAAGAAAAAAGCGGAGCGATTCTTTTTTCCGGAAAAATTGAGAATCCTTTGTGATGGCAGGGCTAAGTCATTGGTTGGTATTTGTCTGTGGTGATGTAGAGGCGCACAAATGTGCATTTCTAACATTCTTCACCCCCCATTCCTCAGTCTTTAAAACCTGCTACCCTTCCCTGTGATTATATACCGCACTGGCCTGAGCCGCAGGCATCAGTAACATGTCGTTCACATTCACGTGTGCAGAACGTGTAATCATAAATTCAACGGCATCGGCCACATCTTCAGCATAAAGTGGGGTCAACCCTTCATATACCTTATCTGCTTTTTCTTTGTCACCATGGTATCGTATAATGGAGAATTCGGTCTCTACCATACCTGGAGAAATTGATGATACTTTAATGTTATGTGGCAACAGATCAATGCGCATACCTTTGGTGATTGCCTCTACCGCATGTTTTGAGGCACAATATACATTCCCGTTGGCATATACCTCTTTGCCTGCAATGGAACTGACGTTGATGATATGTCCATGTTTACGGGATATCATTCCCGGCATTACGGTCTTACTAACGGCCAGTAAACCTTTTACATTGGTGTCAATCATTTGCTCCCAATCATCCCAGTCTCCATCGTGAATAGGATCAGCCCCAGCTGCAAGACCGGCATTGTTGATCAAAACATCGGGTTGTTGCCACTCTTCAGGCAGGCTGTGCCAGGCCTTTTCAACTTCTTCTTTACTGCGTACATCAAATACAAGCGTTTTTACCTCCACCTGATTGTTTTCCAGATGCTGTGCCAATTCATTAAGTCGGTTTGCTCTTCTGCCCGTAATGATGATGTTGTAACCATTGCGTGCCAGCATGGCTGCACATGCTTTTCCTATTCCTGAAGTCGCACCGGTTACCATAGCAGTTTTATTCATAACAGATTCTATTTGATTTATGTGATTTTTTTTCTATTTTCAAAGTCAAATATACCCTAATTTCTGAAACGGTCTTGACTTGATTTGTTAAAATCTTTGTGGAAATTGAGGACATAAGAGATACATCCCAATTGTAAAAGATCCTTTGGTATCTTTCATGGGTTACCCAAAACAAAGCATTTCTGTAAACGGCCATGAAATATTGAAATGAACCTTTTTTGGTTGCATTATTTTTCTGAATGTTTTGTTAACTTTATCAAGCCTAACCTGCAAATTAATCTGAAAAATCTAAGTTCTATGAATAGTAAAGAGCAAACAACAATCGCTGATGCCGAATTGTTAAATATGACCTCCGAAGAATTTGAAAAAATTGAGTCTATTCTCGGACGGGTTCCAAATCCACTGGAATTGGAACTTTTCTCAATTCTCTGGTCTGAGCATGCGAGCTATAAAAATTCACGGAAATGGTTGGAGTTGTTGCCCACCAAAGGGAAAGATGTATTGGTAGAGGCCGGGCGTGAGAGTGCCGGCGTGGTGGATATCGGTGATGGTCAGGTCGCTGTATTCAAACTGGAATCGCACAATCATCCATGTGCAGTGCAACCCCGTCTTGGGGCATCTACGGGTATGCGCGTGGTTAACCGTGATATATTTTCAATGGGAGCAAAACCTGTTGCATTGCTCAACTCACTGCGTTTTGGTAAATCGGAACGGGATACCGCCCGCTGGTTGTTTGATGAAATAGTTAACGGAATTGCTGATTTCGAAAAAGGATTTGGCATCCCGGTTATTGGTGGCGAAGTATTCTTTTGTGAGGCTTTTAATACCAACCCCATCGTGAATACAATGTCTATTGGGGTGACTGAAAAAGATGGTCTGGTATCTGCCATAGCCAAAGGCAATGGTAATTTGGTGGCAGTTATTGGTGTTCCCACAGGTCGGGATGGCATTGACAATGATGCTTTTGTTGCCGATATGATTTCTGATAATGAAACAAAAAGTGTTTCGCTCGAACAGATGCGCGATATCGAATCTGAAAAGCATCTCTATAAGGTTTTACGAAAACTGATCGATGAGAAGTTGGTTGTTGGCGTCCAGACCATCGGAGCCCAGGGAATTGTTGGGGCCCTTACCGAAATGGCTGCTCGTGGTCACAGCGGGGTAGAATTCAATGCTGATCAGGTGCCTCTTCGCGAAAATGACATGACGCTTCGGGAGATATTAATCTCTGAAACATGGGGCCGTATGCTGGTTTGCATTACGCCGGAGAATGAGGAGAAAATTCAAAAGATTGTTGAAGAGGGTAAATTGACCATGGGAATTGTGGGAACTGTCAATGATTCTCAAATGTTGAAATGTGGAATCAATGGCACTCCCGAAATAGAGTTCCCTGTTAAATATTTGGGACTCGCAGAATTGGGGCCTGTTTATGAGCGGGAAGCAACTGCTGATCGTAAATTACCTGCCTTTGTGAAAGTGGATGATTTGCCCGAGCCTGATCATTATCCTGCTGTTGTAGAGAAAATGTTGAAGTCGCTCAATGTTACTTCCAAGAAGTGGCTCACACGTAAGTTTTCGAAAACCTTGCGTAAGGAAGCAGCCAGCACCAAGTTCCCTTCTGATGCAGGAATTATTGAGTTGGGTGATAGCAACAAGGCACTGTTGGCAACGGTAGATAGCAATCCATCATATTTTACTTCAGATCCCTACAATGGGGCGAGGATTTCTCTTGCGGAGGCTATGCGAAACATTGTGTGTGGAGGAGGAGTTCCTTTGGCGGTGTCGGATTGTTTGAATTTTGGGAATCCTTATGACCCTGATGCTTATGCCGACTTTGCAGATTCAGTAAAGGGGCTGGCTGATGCATGTCGCTTTTTTGATATTCCTGTAGTAAGTGGGAATGTGAGTTTTTACAATCAACGTTCGGTTGAGGGGCAAATCACTCCTGTGATTGCAACACCGGTGATAGGAATGGTTGGAGTTCTGAAGGACGTGAACAAGCACACAACGCTGTCATTTAAACACAAGGGCGATATGATTTTCCTTATCGGTCGTTCCCGTGATGATGTTAATGGATCTGAATACCTGCGCTCCTATCATGGAGTTGATGTCTCTTTGCCTCCCTACTTTAATTTGGAGGAAGAGAAAAAACTACAAGGTGTTATCAGCAACCTTATCGATCATCAACTTGCCCGTTCTGTCCATGATGTCTCCAATGGAGGTTTGTTCTTTACTTTGCTTGAATCCGGCATTCCTCTTAATTATGGTTTTGACATCACCTCTGATGCCGAAGTGCGCCGTGATGCTTTTCTGTTTGGCGAATCCCAGGGAAGGGTTATTGTATCTGTTTCACCCGAAAAGCAAGATGATTTTGTGGACTTTATGATGGAGCGCGAAATGCCTTTTTCTATTTTGGGGCATGTCACCAAAGGAGAGATCAGGGTTGATGATGAGTCTTACGGTTTTGTGGAGGATATAAAAGCCAAGTTTGAAAACCGTCTGAAGTGGTGGGCTGAAGGAAAAGTATGATTGAATCATTTATTCATAAAGCCCGTGGTTCTTAGTGGTTATGAGTAAATTGATGCCTCGGGCTTGAATAATCCGATTTGTTAATTAGAATTGAACTTTTACAGGAAGATTGCCAAAAGCAAAACATCTGAGGCAGTCTTCCTGTTCTTTTGTATTGACGTATCAAAAAGGTTTGTATTTTTGACAAATATTTTCTTCAACAATGATAAAACCATACAAAAATACTGAGGGTAGCAAGAAAGAGCAGGTTCGATCCATGTTTGACCGGATTGCTCCCCGTTACGATTTACTCAATAGATTGCTTTCTTTTGGAATCGATCGCATCTGGCGCAAAAATGTGGTGAAGTTATTGAAAGGACTTCAGGCTCCGATAATTTTGGACGTGGCAACCGGAACAGGCGATCTGGCTGTTGAGATTTGTAAAATAGATCCTGTAGAGGTATATGGAGTGGATCTTTCGCCTCAGATGCTGGAATTTGCACAAAAGAAAATTCAGCAAAAAAGGCTTCACATGACCATCACCCTTAAAGAGGCTGACTCTGAAAATCTTCCTTTCGAAGACAATTTCTTTGATGCTGTGACAGTGGCTTTCGGGGTGCGGAATTTTGAAAATCTCGGCAAAGGCCTGGCTGAAATGAGAAGAGTACTTCGCCCCGGAGGGAAACTTATTGTACTCGAGTTTTCCAAGCCGGCTTCTTTTCCTTTCAAACAGTTGTATCATTTTTATTTTACCCGTATTTTGCCCTGGTGGGGCGGCTTGATTTCCAAAGACAAAGAAGCATACAAATACCTGCCGGCATCCGTATTGCAATTTCCCGAAGGAAAAGATTTCGAAAGTGAACTTTTAGCCGTAGGTCTTCAACCGCAGAAATCAATTCCTCAAACCTTTGGAATAGCTACCATTTATGTGTCCATTAAAAAAGACAAGCAATAAATCGGGTGCTTTTTTCGTTTGGCTGAAAAATCATTACCCATTGCGACTGTTTTTATTTCTTATTTGTTTGCTCATTTTTCAGGCACCTGCTTATTCTCAGATGGAGAAAAAGAAGAAGGTGCCCAATCTTCCTGCATTCGACTACAAACCTTTGCATTTCGGGTTTCTGATTGGACTCAATACAATGGATTTCAAGGTTCGGCATAAATTGCCGGCAAGTCGTCCCGAAGGACTCGAAAATAGATATGCAGATGTGGTGTCTCTTAATCCGGGAGTAAATATCGGGATTGTTTCCAGTCTTCGAATTAATAAAAACCTAAACCTTCGTTTTTTGCCCGGAATTAGTTTTGGCCAGCGTGACTTGTTATATATTCAGGATGGAGAACAGGAAAATGCACCTTTGGAGATAAAGTCTACTTTCCTGGAATTCCCATTGCTGCTCAAATATAGTGGTGACCGGATGACTAATTTCAAACCTTATGTGATCGGAGGAATCAACCCGCGCATTGATTTGGCCAAGACAGAGAATGACGGACTTAGCCTGAGAACCAATGACCTCTATTTGGAAGTAGGAGCAGGGTTGGATATGTATCTCAATTATTTCCGACTTTCCACTGAAGCCAAACTTTCTGTAGGGTTGCGCAATGTTTTGAACCCCGAAGGAACCGGAGAACCTGAGGATGTTTTGTATACTGATGTTCTTGACCGCCTTACCTCACGACTTTTTGTTTTCTCTTTTTATTTCGAATAATGAAACAGGAAATAGCTTTACGACTTACGCCCGAACAGGCGTCACGGGAGGAATCCTATAAAAATATGGCAGCCCGGAAGATGAAAATCTCACCGGGAAAAATTACAGGTACGCGAATCGTTCGTCGTTCCATTGATGCAAGGCAAAAGCAGGTGATGGTGCAGCTTCATCTGGAGGTCTGGACGGGGGAGCCTATGCAGGAATACCGGCCACGTGTTTTTCAATGGCCCAATGTGGTGAGTGCTCCAGAAGTAATTGTAGTTGGAGCTGGTCCCGGGGGCCTTTTCGCCGCACTGAAGCTTATGGAACTGGGGCTTAAACCGATTGTGATTGAACGGGGAAAAGAGGTTTCAGAAAGGAAAAAAGATATTGCCCTGCTTAACAGAAATGAACAACTGGATGAAGATTCCAACTATGCTTTTGGGGAGGGTGGTGCAGGTACATTCTCAGACGGAAAATTATATACCCGCAGCAAAAAGCGGGGGGATTTTCGGAATTTTTTGGAGATTATGCACTTTCATGGTGCCTCTGATGATGTACTAATCGATGCTCATCCACATATCGGGACGGATCGTTTGCCCCGGGTTATCAAAAATATTCGGGAAACAATTGTTGCGGCCGGGGGTGAGTTTATTTTCAATTCCAGAGTTGTGGACATGCTGATTGAAAGTGACCAGATTACCGGGGTATTTCTGCAGGATGGCACAAAAATTAAGGGAGAAGCCGTTATTTTAGCTACTGGACATTCTGCCCGCGATATTTACTGGTTGCTGGATAAAAAAGGTATCGAACTCGAAGCCAAAACCTGGGCTATGGGAGTGAGGGTAGAGCATCCACAAGAATTGATTGATCAGATTCAATATCATACCCCCGAAGGGAGAGGAAATTATCTTCCTGCTGCCTCCTACAGCTTTTCCCATCAGGTGAATGATCGCGGAGTTTATTCGTTTTGTATGTGTCCCGGAGGTTTTATTGTGCCGGCGATGACAGGAGCTGAAGAAATGGTGGTCAATGGAATGTCACCATCCGGCAGGAACTCTCCTTTCGCCAATAGTGGGATGGTAGTCGAAATAAGACCGGGAGATATTCCTGAATACCAACAGTATGGGGAACTGGCTGGTTTGAAATTTCAACAAGATGTAGAGCGTCTGTGTGCCGTAAATGGCGGTCAGGGTGTTATTGCTCCGGCGCAGCGACTGGTCGATTTCGTGGGGAAAAGGCTTTCTTACGATTTGCCTGAATGTTCTTATGTGCCCGGAATTGTTTCAGCTCCTCTGCACTTTATTTTGCCTGAGCATATTTCCACCCGTTTGCAGGAGGGTTTCAGGTTCTTTGGGAAAAGGGCTCGTGGATTTTTGGATGAGGAGGCCATTATTTTAGGGACAGAATCCAGAACTTCTTCACCTGTTAGGATTCCCAGAGAGCGGGACTCTTTGCAGCATGTGCGCATCAGGAAACTATTCCCGTGCGGAGAAGGTGCCGGCTATGCCGGAGGTATTGCTTCCTCTGCTCTGGATGGGGAAAAATGTGCCGAAGCGGCAGCAAAGCTTATCAAGGGGAAGTTGAACGTTTAAATTCCGAGCAAACAATCGCCGCGGCAATGCCCACATTGAGCGATTCCATACCTCCAGATGCAAAAGAAGGAATAGCTATTCTTTGGGTAATATGTTGCGCTGTTTCGGGGCGTATCCCTTTTCCTTCATTTCCCATGACAATGATCCCGGATGCTGGCAGAGAGGTTTGGTAGATGTTTTTTCCATCCATGAATGTCCCAAAAATTTCCATTTGAAGATTATGGGCTGATGCCCTGCAAAATTCGGCTAACTCAGTGTAAACAACCTCTACTCTTGCAAGTGCTCCCATGGAGGCCTGAACTACTTTGGGATTGTATATATCGGCTGTATCTTTGGTGCAAACTACTGTTTTGATCCCGAACCAATCTGCAAGGCGGATAATGGTTCCCATATTTCCGGGATCTTGTATGCCGTCCAGAGCTAATGTGAGTCGATTTTTGTGATCGCCAAAACGAAAGTTTTCGAGTGGTTTATGGAAAATACCAAGTATGGGTTGGGGGGTTTTTAAAAAGCTGATTTTCTGAAGTTCATCCGGTGAGATTGTTTCGATCAGCGATGAAGGAACAGGCGAATTGAGCGATGTTTCACCGGTAGTAATGATGATCTCAGGTGTTAGGCCTGCAGTAAGGAGGTCATTAATAAGTTTGGGACCTTCTGCTACAAAAAGTCCGGTTTTGTCGCGGTATTTTTTTTGAGAAAGCGAAGAAATCAGCTTTTTTTTTGTTTTTCCTATCATTTTGGCTTTTTCTTTGTTTGCAAAATTATAATTATAACCGATATATTTGGTTTCTTTGCAATTCAGCATGTTTGATTTTCCCAATAATTGGTGTGAATAGTTTCGGAAATATAAATATACGTTTTCTTAGGACGGCTGTGCCCTTTATCACAGGCTTCGTTCTTTTGCTCGGAACAGGGTGCTCGTCCACCAAATTTGTTCCGGAAGACGAGCATCTGCTTTCCAATGTAAAAATAAAGAACCGGGGGGCAGATATTCGCAAAGAACAGCTAAATCCGTATATCCGGCAACAGGAAAATACAAAACTCCTGGGCCTTTGGAAATTCTATCTGGGTCTGTATAATCTTTCCGGACGTGATCATGAAAAAGGAATTAACAGATGGTTGAGACGAATAGGAGAAGAACCGGTTATTTTTGATCCTTTTCTGGCAAAACAGTCATCGCGCCAAATATCGTTGTTCCTGAGCAATCAGGGATATTTTCAGGCGGCAGTTAACGATACCGTCTCATATCCGGGTAAAAAGAAAGCCCGGGTGACCTATGAAATCGATCCAGGCCCCCGTTATTATCTAAAAAGATTGAACTACAGAATTGAAGATGATACCATCAGGAATGAGATTCTAAAAGATTCGCTTGCCACTCTTTTGCGCCCGGGACGACCTTTTACAGTTGACTTGCATGAGCGTGAAAGAGAGCGGATTGCTGAAAATCTGAGGAGTCGTGGATTTTATAAGTTTTCCGAAGAGTTTATTTATTTCCGATCAGACACAACTGCCGGTCAACATCAGGTAATTGATTCAATGGTGGTGGTAGGGCCTGAAGATGTACTTGGAACAAAGCACCACAGAAGATATAAAATCAGTGATGTACTTTTTCATATTGGAATTGGGACTGCAGAATTGTTGGATGCCGACAGTGCCAAAGTTCCAATGGGCACAGATACCCTGCAATATAAAGATATTTATATTGTCTACAACGATGAGCTATCTTTTAAGCCTGAGCTTCTTTCAAGTTCCAGTTATATCTCTCCCGGCGATTTTTATAACGCCAGGTTGGTGAGTAGAACCCACCAGTTGCTTAGTGGGTTGAGGTTGTTCCGATACATCAATATCCGTTTTCGTGAAATCGGTTTGAATGATGAAGATGGTTTCCCCTTGTTGGATTGTATTATTCGCCTTTCTCCCGGTAAGCCGCAGTCTGTTTCGCTTGACCTGGAGGGAACCAACTCATCAGGAAACCTGGGAGCCGCCGGAAATCTTACTTATCAGCATAAAAATCTTTTTCGCGGTGGAGAGTTTTTTACATTGAACACCCGATTGGCCCGGCAAAATCAGTTTGTCCGGTCTTCATCCGAGGAGTTTAATACCCTGGAACTAGGTGCAGAAGCCTCTTTAGTCCTTCCACGATTTTTGTTGCCCTTGCGCATTGAGCAGTTTCGCCAGAGATACAACCCGAAAACCAATGTGGCTTTAGCATACAATTATCAGCGAAGACCTGATTATACCCGCACCATAGCCAATGCACGTTTAGGATACAACTGGCGATCATCCAGGTATATTTCCCATAGCTTTTATCCCATTGAATTTAATTTTGTGAGTATTCCTGAAGTGAATGATGATTTTTGGGAAAGAATTAGTGATACTTTCCTGAGATATACCTACGAGGATCACCTTATCATGAATATGAATTATTCATTTTTGCTGAATCAACAGGTTTTGGGGCAAAGCCGGGATTTCTGGTACTTTAGGGCCAATGTGGAGTCGGCAGGGAATTTGTTGTCTTCCGTTTCAGGTCTTTGGAATGATAATTCGAACCAGGGGTACGATGAATTGCTGGGTATCAGATACGCTCAATATATTAAATCCGATGTGGATCTCCGTTTCAACAACAGGATTGACCGGTATACATCGGTAGTTTATCGCTTTTTTGCCGGAGTAGGGTATCCCTATGGTAACCTGGATGTGTTACCATTTGAGAAACGTTACTTTTCCGGAGGGGCCAATAGTATCAGGGCATGGCCTGTTCGCGGACTGGGTCCCGGTAGTTACAATGAAGAGGGAGCCCGGTTTTATAATCAGACTGCAGATATTAAGTTGGAATTCAATGTAGAATATCGTTTTAAATTGTTCTGGATTCTGGAAGGGGCTTTATTTGTTGATGTCGGAAATATCTGGAGTATCCGCGAAGATGCCAGTCCGGAAGGGGGATTGTTTCAGGCCGATAAATTTGTCGAACAACTGGCTGTTGGCACGGGGCTTGGCACACGCTTCGACTTTAATTACTTTATTTTTAGGTTCGATGCCGGACTCAAAACGCACGATCCCTCACTTCCTCAAGGTGAGCGATGGATTCCTTTGAACAGACCCTGGACATGGGACGATGTTGGCTTTAACTTTGCAATTGGTTATCCTTTTTGATGAAGTTATTTTTTTCAAGTTTTCGTTTTTCCATGTCACGCTGCTCTGAATCCGGAATAATGTGATTTTGTTATTCTTTTGTTTGAAAAGCTAATAGTTTTGCATCTGAATTACCGGGGCAACAAATCGACCTTCAACATTCACTTCTCAGATATTAAGAACATGGTGGAAAATCAGCTTTGCTTGCTTTTTTTCCTATTTTATTTTTAAATTTGCACGGATTTGTAATTGATTTTGTATTATGTAATTACGTTTTATTACAAATCTTTATTCCTTTTAACAAGTTATTAATTTTACATCTCATCAAATAATTGAAATTATGAAAGAAAAAATTTTGGATGTTGTAAAGCCAGGCGTAGCTGCAGGTAAAGATCTTCAGGAAATTTTCCGTGTAGCCCGTGAGAACGAATTTGCAATTCCTGCTGTAAACGTAGTTGGGTCCAATTCTGTAAATGCTGTGATGGAATCAGCTAAAGTTGCCAAGGCTCCTGTTATTGTTCAGTTGTCCAATGGTGGTGCAGCTTTCTACGCAGGAAAAGGTGCCAGTGGAGAAGGACAAGAATTGGCTATTAAGGGTGCTGTTGCTGCTGCTAAGCACGTTCACCTGCTTGCTGAATCTTATGGTGTACCTGTTATTTTGCATACCGACCACGCAGCTAAGAAATTGTTGCCCTGGATCGACGGATTGCTTGATGAAGGAGAAAAGTTTTACAAAGAAACCGGCAAACCTTTGTTCAGCTCCCACATGCTCGATCTTTCAGAAGAGACTTTGCAGGAGAATATCGACATCTGTAAAAAATACCTCGAAAGAATGAGCAAAATTGATATGACTCTTGAAATTGAGTTGGGAATCACCGGTGGTGAAGAGGATGGTGTTGACAATACCAATGTTGACAATGCACTCCTTTATACTCAGCCCGAAGAGGTTTCCTTTGCTTACGAAGAGTTGAAGAAAATTTCACCAAACTTCACTATTGCTGCTTCTTTCGGTAATGTTCATGGAGTTTACAAACCAGGTAACGTTGTTTTGCGTCCTGATATCCTGAAAAAGTCTCAGGACTTTATCTCAGAAAAATTCGGAACTGAGAAAAAACCCGTAAATTTTGTATTTCATGGTGGCTCTGGTTCTTCTGATGCTGAAATCAAAGAAGCAGTAAGCTATGGTGTTATCAAGATGAATATCGATACCGATACTCAGTGGGCATTCTGGGATGGCGTTCGTGAGTATGAAGCCAAACATCACGATTACCTGCAGGCTCAGATTGGTAACCCTGAAGGGGATGACAAGCCAAACAAAAAGTATTATGACCCCCGTAAATTCCTGCGCGCAGGAGAAGAAGCGATGGTTAAGCGTTTGGAACTTGCCTTCAAAGCACTTAATTGTGTAGATGTATTGTAAGATAAGCCTTTCGTAGGTTTTATATTTCAACCCCCACGATTGTGTGGGGGTTTTTTTAGTTATATCCGTTTTTTCTCAATGTATTATGTCAACCAACACACCAACCAGAGATAGTTTTTCAGGAAAATTTGGAATCATTGCTGCTGCTGCCGGATCGGCCATTGGACTTGGGAATATATGGCGATTCCCTTATGTGCTGGGCGAAAATGGAGGAGGAGCTTTTTTGCTGGTTTACTTATTGTTTGTGATAATGATAGGTGTTCCGGTGATGATCTCTGAACTTTTGATTGGTCGCAAAGCGCAATTGAATGTTTTTGGGGCTTTTCGAAAGTTAGCCCCCGGAAAACCCTGGTACCTTATTGGTGTAATGGGAGTTGGAGCTGCTTTCCTGATTCTTGGTTTCTATGCCGTTGTCGCCGGATGGACCCTTCAATATGTCTATTATTCAGTTACTCATGCATTGGCAGGCAATACTCCTGAGCAAATGATTCAGGTTTTTGAAGGTGTGCAGGCATCCAAGGGGGTATCTATTTTCTGGACATTGCTTTTTATGGGAGGTACTGCATACATTGTGAGTTCCGGCATAGAAAAGGGGATTGAGAAATATACCAAGATTCTGATGCCTTTGCTGGTGTTGATTATACTTATCCTGAATGTTAGGGCGGTAACTTTGGATGGAGCGATGGAGGGATTGGATTTTCTCTTCAACCCTGATTTTTCAAAACTCAATTCCGATGTGATTCTTGAAGCCCTCGGGCAGGCATTCTTTTCCCTTAGCATCGGAATGGGCGTGATAATTACTTACGGATCTTACATTAAAAAGAATGAGAGTCTTGGCGGGACTGCATTGTCTGTGTCGCTTGCTGATACCTTAATTGCTGTTTTGGCAGGAGTGGCCATATTTCCTGCTGCCTTTGCTTTTGATATGGCTCCCAACCAGGGCCCCGGATTGGTCTTTGTTACTTTGCCCAATATATTTAACCAGATGACCGGGGGATATATCTTCGGATTGCTTTTCTTTGTCCTTTTAAGTATCGCTGCTTTTACATCTTCTATCTCTTTGCTCGAGGTGGTTGTTGCTTATTTTACTGAGGAGTTAAAGCTTCCGCGCAGGAAGGCAACCTGGATTGCGGCCGGGATGATGGCTGTACTGGCTGTTGCTTGTGCCTTGAGTGATGCCACTTTTGGTGCTTTTGATTATGTCTCTTCCAATATATTACTGCCTGTCGGCGGATTTTTAGTGGTTGTTTTTGTAGGCTGGATAATGGAAAAGAATCAACCCAGAATGGAAATCGAAGCTGATGGGCGCAGGGCCAAGTATTACAGAGGGTTTTATTTTATTATTAAGTTTCTGGCCCCCATTGCCATTGCTCTTGTTTTCCTCAATGGTTTAGGATGGATCTGATTCGTTTCTTTTGATTTTGGTTCAGTGTTTGATTTATTGGAGGTTATGTGCTATCTTTCTGGTTAAAAAAGCATGTGGAAAGATTGGTTGGCTTTTTCCCGAAGAGAACAGTATGGTATTGTTGTTCTGAGTACATTCATTTTTGTTTTGGTTGCAATTCGATTGATATTGCCTTTGTTTTCCGGATCTCCCCAAATTGAACTGATCGCAGAAATGGAATTTATGGAAGAAAGTAAAATTTCTTCCAAGTCAGAAGCCGACGAGAAATTATCTGATAATCAAAAGACATCTGAGTACAGCTTTTTTTCGTTTGATCCCAATGAGGTGTCTGTTGGTGAATTGTCCCGTATGGGATTGCCTGCCTATGTCATTGTCAATTGGATGAAATACAGGGAAGCGGGAGGAGAATTTAGAAGTCCTGCGGAGGTTCAGAAAATTTATGGCCTCGATTCTTTAGTCTTTGCAAAGATGCTGCCTTTTATCAGCATTCCTGCGGACAGTTGGAGGAATGCTTCAGGGGTAAATAACGATAAGCCAAACCAGGAATTGCATTATGCCAACATTGAGAATGAGGATAAGGCTAATTCAACCTATTCTAAGCCCGTTCTAATTGATATCAATAAGGCTGATACAGCTGAATTGAAACGCTTAAAAGGAATTGGGCCGGTTTTTTCGCAACGAATTGTTGCTTTTCGCTCTTTGCTTGGTGGATTTTACAATGTTGAACAACTAAATGAAGTTTATGGCTTTCCCACCGATTTATTGGAAATGATCAGAGAACAATTGGTGGTCGACCGTGAGTGTTTAAAAAAAATTGAAATAAACACACTATCCTTAAGGGCACTGAAAGCACATCCATATATTAATTTTTATCAGGCCAGAGAGATTGTAGAATACCGGAACTCTCAAGGACCTATTTCAGGACATGCAGTGTTGGATGGGTTCTCTTCTTTTGATTCTGAAGCTATCGAAAAGGTTCTGCCTTACCTCTCATTTAATGATAAAAATGAAAGTCAGAAATAAAAAAATGAGAATTAACTTGTTTCAATCAATAAACTTCGTTTTCTTTGCAG
>DHQK01000180.1:0-4132 GCA_002411085.1 Marinilabilia sp. UBA5340
TTTCTGGGAACCAGCTTTGAAAAAGATGCCATTATAGCACTTGAAAAGATGATAGAATTCCTGGATGGTGTGTTTTACAGCGAATAGTTATCAATAAGTTAACTACACAAGAGAATATAAGGTTTTCGAACCATATCAGGCATATCAGAACAATTAAATCTTAAAGGGTGGGGGTTGTCCAAAAAGTCAAAATTTAATGTCATTCTGAGCTTGTCGAAGAATCTGTTCATTTAATAAACAGATGTTTCGACTACGCTCAACATGACACAATTTTGGTATTTTATACTTTTTGGACAACCACACTTTTTCAATAACCCAATCCCATTCACTTACGATTACTTAAAATGTGAGAATATTTCTGATCCACTTCCCCATCAAACTGAGCACCTTCAAAAATCACATCTCCTGAGTATTCCGTATATTTAAAATCTACCTCTTCGTAGAAATGGGCATTACTGAACATTGCTCCATCAGGAAATTTGGCATATTTAAAACTTGCCTCCTCTTCAAAAGCTGCTTCATGAAAGTTGACGAAACCGGAGAAGTCAGCATATTTAAAATTGGCTTCATCCTGAAAGCGGCATCCCATAAAGCTAGTTTCTTTGCGGAACTTTGAATACTTAAAGTTGGCTTCATGAGAGAAAATGTTGTTATTAAACACCACCTCTTCCGGAAATAACGAGTACTTAAATGACGTCTCACCATTGAACGTACAATCAATAAAAGTAACAGCCTTTCCGAAATCTGCCCGGTAGCACTTATCGGGGTGGTCTTCACAATAAAAAGCCAAAACATCATCGGTGAAAGTACAATTCACAAAGGTCAGTTCCACCTCCACATTGCTAAAAAATGAATCTTTATTGCCCCGCTCCTGCTGGCGGTTTTCCAGATTGGTTAAATCAAGTTCCCCCACCACTTTTACGCCTTTGAGATTTACGGCATCGCCCCGGTTGATCATACCTATAATCTCGTCTGCATTCATGGTTTCCTGTGCAGAAAGATTCAGGGAAACAAATATTCCAAAAAGAAAAATCAGTGTCTTCATAATATTGAGTTTTGAGTATTGAATAGTAATGCGACGTTGTGACAACTTGAATTGTTACAGGTTCTGCAGAAGAAAAAATTCCTGTCAAAATACAACCTAGCCATTGAGGTTGGCTATTATTCATACCTCAAGGCCTCCACGGGATTCCTGATTGCAGCCCGCCAGCAATTCCAGCTTACGGTAATAGCGGCCACTGCAAAAACTATCAGACCGGTAGCAGCAAAAATCCACCAACTCACAGCCGTGTGATATGCAAAACTCTTCAACCACTCATGCATGCCCCACAAGGCAAATGGAATAGCCAGGAGAAACGACACAGCCACCCATTTCAGCAAACCTTTGTTCAGCAAAACAATCACCTCAGAAACCAGAGCTCCATTCACCTTCCGAATCCCTATTTCTTTGGTACGGCGCCGTACCGAGTAACTTGAGTAAGCAAAAAGTCCGGTAACAGCTATAAGCACGGCAATGATAGCAAACCACCCCGTCACTGTCAGCAGCCGTTCCTCAGCATGATATTGTTCCCTCAACTGATCATCCAGAAAAACGGGTTCAAAAACAGGCCCGGGATAGATTGTGGAAAAAGTTTTATCAATGCCCTCCATGACTTCCAAAGCCCGACCTTCTTCGTATTTTATCAATAAAAAACGATGATGATGGTCTTTGGGACTTTGCACAAAAAAGGCAAAGTTACCAACCTCATCGTAAAGAGAATTATAGTGAAAATCATCCACGACCCCACTAACGAAAAAATCTATCTTCTCAGGAGAATCGCCTTCTGAACCAGGAAACTTTCCTGCAACAATATCTTCTTGAGAAAACGATTTTAGAAGTGCATTATAAAACGATTCATTAATAAAAATAGAAAACTCCTGATTTTCACTGAATACCTCTTCAACTTCAATATCCAACGTATTTATAGCATCAGGATCAACCATTGCAAACTTGAAAGGATAGTTCTGATTGCCCAGTTCAAGATTCAGATCCTGAAGCCGAAAACCGGGATAATGCTGAGCCGTTGCTGCACTCTTAACACCAGGTAGTTTAAGTACTTCCTCTTTGAGCACGTTTATTTTCTCGTTACGCGGACCCGATACTCTTACCACAGCGATGTTTTCAGGATTGAAGCCAAGATCCTTCTCACGAATAAAATTTAGTTGTTTGTTCAACAATAATCCAAATGCAATCAGCCCGGCGACTATGGAAAACTGAAACAACAACAAGGGTACTGAGCTTTTTAATCTGCTCCCCGATAGTTCTGACTTCTTAAATACATTTCTCAAATCGCTAAGTCCTGACACCAATACAATGCATGCAGACAAACCTATAACAACCATCCAAAAACCGGAATCACCAAAATCAATCGACCATCCGGTAAACAGGCCACTTATCAATTCACGCAATAATTTTACAACCATCACTGCAAGAGTACCTCCAATAAGAACAAGAAGAACGACTCTCCAAAGATGGTACAACCAGATACGGGTACGGGAACTACCCATAATTTGCATAATGTGCGACTGTTTCAGATTGGTATCCCGGATAGTGACATCCATAACCAAAAAATTAAACAAGGCTGTCAGAAACAAAAGAACACCCACTATCAACAAAATATCCAAATGCGACTGCCTTACGCCCAATGAAATATCTCTGATAAGTCCCGGAGTGAAATGAACTTCACTGAGTGGCTGCAATTTAGACTCAAAAGCCTCAAGGGGTGGTCCATGAGCATCTCCAATGAGAGGTTCGAGAAGTGAATTAAATTTATCGGATAAAACAACAGGATCAGCATTTTCAAAAAGTCTCAGATATACGTAAGCACCATAAACTTTCATCCCATCAATATGATTCAGCGTTTGTTCATAATGCCCATATTTCGATAAGATCATATCGTACTTCAGGTGAGAGTTCTCCTGATCCTTGCTGATGACACCTACCACCCGGCAACTTCTGTTCTGCGCCTGATCCTGCGCATTGTATTTCAGCTCCACCATTTTGCCCAATGGATCAGCATCCCCAAACAAATTCGCGGCAGCCTGTTGGCTCAACAATACCGTATTGGGCTCTTCTAAAAAAGAAACATCACCGGATTTCAGTTCAACTCCAAAGAACTCCATAAAACGACAATCCCCATAAACCGGCTCTTTGATTCTTACCACACGGTCTCCATTCAGCAAATCAAATTGCTCATCGTTTTTATAGAAAGTGGTATAAGACTCAATTTCAGGCTGATCTTCCAACGCTTTATCAAAGGCAGAAAAAGTAGAAGCCCAGAATGTTCCATTGTTAACTCTGCTTATAATACGATAAACCCTGTCATAACCCGCAACATGCCTGTCATACAAATAATGATATCCCACAAAAGAAATAATCACCAATGCCACTGCCAGGGCCACTGTCAAACCAATAAGATTGACCGTTACAAAGAACTTTTCTTTCAGCAAGTGTCGGATGGCTAGTTTTAAGTTTATCATTGGTGTTCGTTTAGATGATGATTAAAAATTCATATAACTTTTAATTTCAATTTTTCAGAACCATCATACTACATATCAATGAAGGAATGAGTTATTGAGAAAATAATTACAGGGCTCACCATTTAACCCTTCCACCATTCACTCTGCTCACTACCCCCTGCGTTTCTACTCATACCTCAGTGCCTCCACAGGATTTCTTATAGCCGCTTTATAGCTTTGCCACCACACCGACACAATTGTTACCAGCAAGGCAATAAGACCTGTAAGCAGAAAAATCCACCAACTAATGGTAATATGATAGGCAAACCCTTGCAACCAACCATTCATAACCCACCAAGCTATGGGGACAGCCAATAAAAAGGCGACAATCTCATATCTGATAAAAAAACCGAATACCAGCTTAATGATATCGATAACTGTAGCTCCATTCACTTTTCGAATGCCNNTGGCTAGTTTTAAGTTTATCATAATGTCATATTTTACCAATAAAAAAACACATAGTTACTCATCTAATGGATATTACAAATCAACAATACTCTTAGGCCTATCGCTAAACAGGGTTTAGGAACTCTCCTATTCACTCCTAAGCGTCTCCACCGGATTTTGGGTAGCA
>DHQK01000180.1:4357-5036 GCA_002411085.1 Marinilabilia sp. UBA5340
ACCGGATTTTGGGTAGCTGCTTTATACGTAAAATAACATGTGCACAAGAAAACTATTAACACCAACAGAAATACACTCATAACAAACACCCATATTTGAACAGGTAGTTTATAGGCACTTGGTATAGACATATAGACATGCCATGCTGCCGGCAAGGCAAGGACAATGGCTAAAAAAATAAGTAAATAGTATTCTCTGTTGAGTAATTGGAATATGCCCAATCCCGAACTGCCATTGATTTTTCGTATGCCAATTTCTTTCGTACGACGTGCAACCGAAAAAGACACCAATCCAAGCATACCAATGGCAGCAAGTATTACATTTAATAGGGTAAAAAACAATAACGTCTTTTTTACCGAATGATAAATACGAAAACTATTTTCGTTTTCAAATGCCGTAGTTACATAGTTGATTTCGAATGGGTCATTGGGAAATGCATCCGTCAATTCTGCAGTAATAATCTCCCTGGCACTGGTTGAATTCAGTTTATTGATGCGAAATGCAAAAGTCCAATTACCTTTAATAGAATTAGATGCCAGAGTGAAAATATTAGGTTCCAAAGGGTTATGCAAATCATGATAGACAAAATCACGAACCACCCCCACAACTACCAAACGATTATTGTTCACACGTTTACCAATGGGATCATCCCAACCAAAAGATTTAACAGCCGCTTGTA
>DHQK01000180.1:5305-5472 GCA_002411085.1 Marinilabilia sp. UBA5340
GCTTCATTTATAATACAACTGCGATCTTCATCAGCTCCATAATCCACAGAAAAGTTTCGCCCGGAAACCAGTTTGGCTTTTAACAGTGAAAAATAGCTGGCACTTATAGTATTGAACCTGCAGGTTATTTTCTCATTTGGATCCCCCCCTTCCCAATTGGTCATACC